>JAYVOI010000270.1:0-3733 GCA_043758005.1 Ilumatobacteraceae bacterium | reverse complement strand
GGCTGGTCACGTAGTCCATCCACATGTACATGCAGTTCGGGTGCGCGGCCTTCGACGACACCATCCAGGTGTCGCTCCATCCCGTCGAGCCCTCCTTGGGGATCACCGTCTCCAACTTGTCGGTGTTCGAAGCGAGGTTCTTGATGACCTGCCAGGTGGTGCCGATCACCGTCGACCCCTGCTCGAAGGCGCCCATCGTCTTGGTGTAGTCGTTCCAATATTCGCCGATGACCTTGTGCTGCTCCTTCAGGAGCGCAACCGAGGCGTCGAACTGCTTCTGGTTCAGGGAGTACGGGTCGTCGATGCCGAGATCGGGCTGGGCGGTCTTCAGGTACAACGCGGCGTCGGCGATGTAGATCGGCGCGTCGTACGCGGTCACTTTGCCGGCGTACGGCGACGCCGGGTCGAACACGGCTTTCCACGAGTCGGGCGCCGTCGTCACGACGTCGGTGTTCCACATCAGGTAGTTCGCGCCCCATCCGTGCGGGATCCCATAGTTCTTGCCGCCACTGGAGTTGTACTTCGTGTCCTTGAGGAACGACGAGATGTCGGCGTAGTTCTTGATCAACGACGTGTTGACCGGAGACACCAGACCGGCGTCGATCAGGCGAACGCTGCTGTCGCCCGAGGCCGACACACCGTCGTACTGCCCCGTGCTCATCAACTGGAACATCTCGTCGGAGGTGGCCGCGATCTTCGACTTGACCACGCATCCGGTCTGGTCCTGGAACGGCTTGACCCAGTTGTACGCCGGGTCGGTGGTGCCGTCCTCCGCGTAGCCGGCCCAGACGATCAAGTTGAGGGCCTTCTCGCCGGTGCCGATCGATGTCAACGCCTCACCGCCTGACGACTTGCTGTCGCTACCGCAAGCCGATGCCAGCAGAGTGATGGCCATCAGTGCACCAAAGTACCGTGCTGATTTCATGAGTCTCCCCCTTTGGAGATTTCTGTATTGGCGACGGGAAAGGCCGCGTAACGCGACCATGCCAGGCGGACACTTCCGCCGATGGCAACACCAGCAAGCCCATCGCTTGGCACGCTGGCGATCAGGTGCGTGCCGTCGTCGAGTTGCATTCGCACTCGACAATCGGCACCGAGATATTGGATGTCACTGACGACACCGGGAACCGAGATTTCGGTGTCGCCGGTTTCGTGTTGCACGATTCGCAGCCGTTCGGGTCGTATCGAGTGCGGCTCGGCAACACCGAGCAGTTGCTGCGAGCGTTCGGCGCTGAGCATGTTCGATGTGCCGACGAAACCGGCCACGAACGCGGTGGCCGGGTGGTCGTAGATGTCGCGCGGCGTGCCGACCTGCTCGACACGCCCGTTGTTGAACACGGCGATGCGGTTGCTCATCGACAGCGCCTCGCCCTGGTCGTGGGTCACGAAGACGAACGTGATGCCGACGTCGCGCTGGATCGACTTCAACTCGACCTGCATCTCCTCGCGTAGCTTCAGATCGAGCGCGCCGAGCGGCTCGTCGAGCAACAGCACCTTCGGGTGGTTCACCAACGCCCTGGCGAGGGCGATGCGCTGGCGTTGACCACCGCTCAGCTGGCTCGGGCGACGTTGGCCGTAGTCGGCCAGACGGACCGCTTCGAGCATCTCCATGGCCCGCCGACGGCGGTCGGTCTTGCCGATCCGCTTGACCTTGAGGCCGTATTCGATGTTCTCCAGCACGCTCATGTGTGGGAACAGGGCGTAGTCCTGGAACACGGTGTTGACGTCGCGGTCGTACGGCGCCAGCAGGCTGACGTCGTTGCCCTGCAGCAGCACCGCGCCACCGGTCGGCAGTTCGAAACCGGCGATCATCCGCAGCACCGTGGTCTTGCCGCTGCCCGACGGACCCAGGAGCGAGAAGAACTCGCCCTCGTAGATCTCCAGGTCGACGTCATCGACGGCGACGACATCGCCGAAGCTCTTGCGCAGCCTGACCAGTTGGATGGCGGGCGTCGCACGACGCTTTTCGTCGTCCCTGGCGCCGATTGCCACGGCTTCACTCACGATGCGCTGCTTCTCCCCCGGTTTTCGTCGCGACCAACCGGAACGACGTTAGTCGGTCGCGGATCGGGCGCTGACCATCAGGTCGTGGCGGTGACTCGTTCGGTGATCACCTTCGACGACCCGCCGGGCTGCATGGTGATCCCCAGCAAACTGTCACCGGCCTCCATCGTGCGCTTCTGGTGGCTGACGACCAACAGCTGCGCTTCCTGGCGGAATTCGTGGATCAAGCCGAGGAATCGGTGCAAGTTGACGTCGTCGAGGGCCGCCTCGACCTCGTCCATGACGTAGAAGGGCGACGGGCGGCTGCGGAACACGGCGAACAGGTATGCCAGCGCGGTCAACGAACGCTCGCCACCCGACAGCAGTGACAGCTTCTTCACGTTCTTGCCGCTCGGCTTGGCTTCGACCTCGATGCCGGTGTTCAACAGATCGTCCGGCGTGGTCAGGACCAGATTGCCGACGCCGCCAGGGAACAGCATCGAGAACAGTTGGGTGAAGTGCGTGCTGACGTCGGCAAACGCCGCCGAGAAGACGGTCTGGATCTCGAGGTCGACAGCCTTGATGACACGCATCAGGTCGCGGCGGGTGTTACGGACGTCCTCCAGCTGCGTTTCGAGGAACTGGTGGCGGGTCTGCAACTCGTTGAACTCTTCCAGCGCGAGGGGGTTGATCGGGCCCATCAGGCGGAGCTCACGCTCGAGGTCGCGAACGCGTGCAGCGGCCGAGACCCCTTCGGGGAGCGTTGGCAGTTCCGCGGCCTCGGCGGCGGCGGGTTCGAGGTCATGGTCGTGACGCAAGGCCTCGACGGCGCCCTCCAGCCGCATGCGAACCTCGGCTTCGTCGACCTCCACGCGCCGCGATCGCTCGCGGTTCTCGTCGAGCGCTTTCTCCGCCACGCCGCGCCGTCGACGAGCATCGTCGAGGCATTGGGCGATGCCGCGAACCTCATCGCTCTGCTTGCGACGGATCTCGATCAACTCGTTGTGTCGAGTCTCGATCATGTGGCGATGACGGTCCACCAGCGCCGCCAGGTTCTGGACAGCACCGAGGGCCTGCTCGACCTCGAGACGGCGCTGGCCTGCCTGCGCCCGAGCGACGACGTCGACTTCCAGTCGCCGCTCGGTCTCCTCGAGTCGTCGTTGGAGGAACTGTTCGCGCTCGTGCAGCCCGGCGTTGCGGACTTCGAGATCCTGACGGCGGTTGGCCAAAAATGCCGCCCGCGCGTCGAGGCGCGCCCGGGTCTCCCCACGCGCTTTCGCGGCCTCGGCCTCTGCCGCCTCGTCGGCATCGAGTGCCGGCACGAGCGCATCGAGCTCGGCGATCCGGCTGCGCTCGCGGTCGAGGCGCTCGCCGGCCTCGCCTGCAGTGTGCTCGACGGTCTCGAGTTCGGACTGTGTGTCGCGGCGTTCGCTCTGTGCACGGGCCAGTGCGGTCGACGTTGCCGAGAACCCGGCGTCGTGGGTGTCGAGCTCGCGGCTGAGCTGAGCTTCGCGCACCCGGGCAGCGTCCAACTCGGTGCGGGCAGCCTGCTCGGCTCGGACGCGACCCTCGAGCTCAGCGGTGGCGATGTCGAGGCGCTCCTGCGCTTCTTCCAATGCCGAGGCGGTGGCCCCACCACTGGCGACGCCGACTCGCCACCCCGTCGGCCCGAAGCGGTCGCCCTCATCGGTGACGATGACGGCGGAGGGATGAGCGATCGCCACATCGATCGCGTCTGCCCAGTTCGACA
>JAYVOI010000269.1:0-3752 GCA_043758005.1 Ilumatobacteraceae bacterium | reverse complement strand
CAAGCGTCAGACCGCAAAGATCTGCCCCTCGTCGGCGAACGCTTTGAACTCCAACGCATTGCCGGCCGGGTCATGGAAGAACATCGTCCATTGCTCACCGACCTCGCCCGCGAAGCGCACGTAGGGCTCGATCACGAACGTGGTGTCGGCGGCGCGTAGACGCGCCGCGAGCTCGTGGAAATCGTCGATCGTCAGGATCAGGCCGAAGTGCGGCACCGGCACGTCGTGACCGTCGACGGGGTTGTGTGTGGGCTTCGCTCGTGCCGGCGCGAGGTGGGTCACGATCTGGTGCCCGCGGAAGTCCCAGTCGACCCACGTCTCGGCACTCCGGCCCTGCGCGCACGCGAGCGTGCCTCCGTAGAACCGACGCGCCGCGTCGAGATCGTCGACGGGCATCGCCAGGTGGAACCGGGGCCGGGTCGTGGCGTCCATCGTCGGGGATTCTTACATCCGGAAGTCGGGATCGTGGCGACGCAGCTCGCGCCGGGCGATCGTCATCTTGTGTACTTCGTCGGGCCCGTCGGCCAGGCGGAGCGTGCGCTGATGCGCGTACATCTGTGCCAACGGCCAGTCGTCGCTGAGGCCGCCCGCGCCGTGCACCTGCATGGCCCGGTCGATGATCCGCAGGGCGACGTTCGGCGCAGCGACCTTGATGGCGCTGATCTCGACAGCGGCCGCCTTGTTGCCGACGTTGTCCATCATCCACGCCGTCTTCAGCGTCAGCAATCGCACCATCTCCAGATCGATGCGCGACTCGGCGATCCAATCCATGATGTTGCTGCGCTCGGCGAGCCGCTTCCCGAACGTCGTGCGCGACAGGGCACGCCTGCACAGCAGTTCCAGCGCCCGCTCGGCAGCGCCGATCGAGCGCATGCAGTGGTGGATACGACCGGGCCCGAGACGAGCCTGGCTGATGGCGAACCCGTCGCCATCGTTGGCGATCAGGTTGCTGGCCGGCACCCGGCAGTTCTCGAAAAGCAATTCGACGTGACCCTCCGGATCGGTGTAGCCGAACACCGGAAGGGCGCGCACCACCGTCAGGCCCGGCGTTCCCATCGGTACCAGGATCTGGCTCTGCTGGCGATGGGGCGGCGCCGAGACGTTGGTCTTGCCCATCACGATGAAGATCTTGCAATTGGGGTGCTTGGCGCCCGTGATCCACCACTTGCGACCGTTCAGCACGTAGTCGTCGCCGTCGCGTTCGATGCTCATCGAGATGTTGGTGGCGTCGCTCGAAGCGACGTCGGGCTCGGTCATCGCGAACGCCGAGCGAATGGTGCCTTCGAGCAGTGGCCGCAGCCACATGTCCTTCTGCTCGTGCGAACCGAACATGGTCAGCACTTCCATGTTGCCGGTGTCGGGCGCCGAGCAGTTGCACGCCTCACTGGCGATCGTGCTGCGCCCCATGATCTCGGCCAGCGGCGCGTACTCGAGGTTGCTGAGGCCCGGGCCCCAGTCGTCGTGCGGCAGGAACAGGTTCCACAACCCACGCGCCCGGGCCTCGGTCTTCAGCGTCTCCATCACCTCGGGGTGATGATGTGGGTTCCCGCTGGCCGCCAACTGCGCGTGGAACACGGCCTCGTTGGGGTAGATGCATTCGTCCATGAAGGCCAGGAGCTTCTCCCGGTACTCGTTGCATCGATCGGTGAAGGCGAAGTCCATCCCGTAAACGTAGACCGGCGCTGCCTCAGCGTCCCCGGTCGCCGGCTGTGTCGACGGCATCGCTGACTCGCAGCAGGCGCGGACCCATCAACTTGGCCATCAGGTGCTCACCGGCCGTCACGGGTGGGTATCGCGGTGGGTCGGTGTCGCTGCAACACGTCGGCAGGCACTCCACCAGGGCGTCCCAATTGCCGTCGAGGAAGAAGGCCGCGCTCCGACGTACGGCCGGCGCATCAGGTGCGGTCGGTGGAACCACTCGATGCACGGTCGAACGCCACTGGTCGTTGGTCCACTGCGCGGTGAGATCACCGAGGTTGATGACCAACGCATCAATTGCTGGGGTCACGTCGATCCAACTACCGTCGGACCCGACGATCTGCAGCCCGGCGACGGGGTCCGCGTACAGCACGGTGACGATGCCGTAGTCGGTGTGTGCACCCATGCGCTGCTGACCATCCAACGGCGCGGCGTCTCCGGGGCGATGCTCGTAGCGGATGGCGCGCATCGTGGTGGTCGAGCGGTCGACGTACGGTGCGAACCACCCGGCGGAGAGGTGAAGGGCGGCGGCGAAGATCTCGGTCAGGGTCAACGCCACCCGACGAGCCGAACCGAAGTAGTCGACGAGTGCGCGACGCAGATCCGCGGGCTCCGCTGGCCAGATGTTCTCGGCGAACGCGCCGTGCCGCTGTGCGGCATAGAAGGGATCCGCGTCGTCGACCTCGTCCTCGCCGATGTTGAACGCTTCGAAGAGGTCCGGCGGAGCGTCGCGCCCGATGCTGTACGACAACGCCTCGGTGCCAAGGGCCGCGTACCCGCGGTTGATCGAGGGGTCCGACGGGGTGCAGCGACGCTTGACCTCGATCGGTTGTGCAAAGAACCGACTGCTCGCATCGAGCATCGCATCGATGTGCTGTTGAGGCAGCCGATGGCCGACGATCTGGAAGAAGCCGAACTGCCGCGCTGCAACATCGACATCACGAGCAACGGCCTCGCGGTCTTCGTGGGTGCCCCACCAACCAGTGATGTCGATGATCGGGATCTGCATCGTCCGCTACTTGATCCGGACCTTGCGATACCCGCGACGGTCCTGCGCCTTCAGTTGGGCACGCTGCTCTTCCTCGAGGGCCAGCTCCTCGGCGACGAGCCGCTTCATGCTGGCCAGGCGCAAGGGATCGAGCTCGCCGGCGGCGATCGCCGCCTGCACCGCGCAGCCCGGTTCGTCTTCGTGCTTGCAGTCGCGGAATCGACAGCGATCCGTCAGCTCGAACACGTCGGCAAAGGCCCGCTCGATCCCCCGTCCGCTGCTCCACAGGCTGACGGCGCGCACCCCCGGTGTGTCGATCAGCCAGCCACCACCGGGCAGGCGTACCAACTCCGTCGCGACGGTCGTGTGCCGTCCCCGGCCGTCGCCTTCGCGCACTGCGGCGGTGGCCTGAGCGCGGCTGCCGACCAAGGCGTTGATGAGCGTGCTCTTGCCCACGCCGCTCGCGCCGAGGAGCGCGATCGTGGCGTTGCCCGCGGCAAAGGCCGCCAGCGCATCGACACCTTCTCCGGTGATTCCGCTGGCGGTGAGGACCGTCACGCCCGGGGCGGCGGCGTGCAGCGATTCGACAGATGCAGCGGGGTCGTCGACGAGGTCGCGTTTGGTCAGCACGACCACGGGTCGGGCGCCGCTGTCCCAGGCCAGCACCAACTCACGCTCCAGGCGACGCTGGTTCGGCGGCGACGTGAGCGCGTGCACCAGCATCACGACGTCGATGTTGGCGGCAATCGTCTGGGATTCGGCACGGTTGCCCTCGAAGGAGGCACGGCGCACGAATGCGCTCCGCCGGGGCAGCACCGCCTCGACACGATCCAGCTCGACCGATGGCACGACCCAATCACCGACCGCCACATCGGCGCCGATGTTGCGGATGCGCAGCGGTTCGGCATCGAGCCGACGGAGCACCGTGCTCCACCCGCGGTCGAGGCGAGTCACCCGTCCGGGTGATTCCGCCAAGTCGAGTGCACGCCACGCCGCATCGAGCTCCTCGCTCCACCCGAGTCGAATGTCACACCGATCGTCAATGCTGCCGAGGGTAGCGTCGCGC
>JAYVOI010000268.1:0-8770 GCA_043758005.1 Ilumatobacteraceae bacterium | reverse complement strand
CTGTTCGTGAGCTTCAACGTTGCTGCCGAGGCCTACGACCGATTCATGGGCCGCTATTCGACCCTGCTCGCACCCCGGTTCGCCAATCTTGCCTCGGTCGCGGGCGGGCAGCGAGTGGTCGATGTCGGGTGCGGCCCAGGCGCGTTGACGGCCGAGCTGATCCGGCGAGTGGGGTCGACGGCCGTGTGCGCTGTCGACCCCTCGGAGCCCTTCGTCGCCGCAGTGCAGGAGCGCCATCCGGAGATCACTGCGAAACGCGCTGCCGCTGAACACCTCCCGTTCGACGACCACGAGTTCGACGCCGCCCTGGCGCAGTTGGTCGTCCACTTCATGTCGGATCCCGTCGCAGGGATTCGCGAGATGTGTCGGGTCGCACGCAGTGGAGGTGTTGTCGCCGCGTGTGTCTGGGATTTCGCGGGCGGCCGTGCGCCCCTGAGCCTGTTCTGGCGGGCGGCGAACCAGCTCGATCCCGACGTCGTGGACGAAGCGGACATGGCCGGTGCCCGCGAAGGCCACCTCGCCCAACTGTTCCACGAGGCCGGTTTGGACCAGATCGAAGAGACCGCGTTGTCGATCAGTGCCGAGCATCAGAGCTTCGAGGAGTGGTGGCAGCCGTACACACTCGGCGTCGGTCCTGCCGGCGCCTACGTCACCGCTCTCGACGAGGCCCAACGGACAGAACTGCGCGAGCTGTGCCGCAGCGAGCTACCGGCAGCACCGTTCACCCTCACCGCCCTGGCCTGGGCAGCGCGAGGCACCGCCTAGTTCAGGTTCGTGTGGGCGATGAAGCGAGCCGCCGCCTCGGCATCGCCGACGACGTCGCAGTTCGACAGCGGTACGCGGCGCCACAGGGCCAAGAGGATGTCGCTGGCGGCGCCACGAATGGCGCAGTCGCCCTTGGCGTGTTCGCGGGTGACGACGAAGCCCTCGTCGCCTTCGCGCACGGTCCACTCCCCCGCGACGTCGGCGCAGTGGAGGTGCACGGAGCCGCCGACTGCCGCTGCGCCCTCGGCGACATCACCGATGAAGTGGGTCAAGAACTCGTCGATACCGTCGCTCGCCAGGCCGGCCTCGATCGAGTTCACCAGGTCGGCCGCCGTGGTCGCATCCCAGAGGTGGACGGATGTCTCTTGAGCCATGCGACGAATGACGAAGCCCGCCGTCTTGTCGTCCGACCACGTCCACACGGGGGTCGAGGGGTCGGCTCGACGGAGGGCCGCGACCAGACCGGTCTGCCCTCGGCGGTAGAGCTCGGCGAGACCCTCGTCGACCGGCCTCGGTGGTTGCTCGTAGCCCTTCCACGTGCTGCGCTCCTCGGCCACGATCGTGCGCCAGAAGTCATGCACTTCGGTGAGATGCCAGAGCAAGTCGGCCACGGTCCACCCCGGGCAGGAAGGCACCGGAGTGGTCAGTCCGGCAACCTCGCAGGCATCGACGAACGCGGATGCGTCGCGCTCGAGGGCGATGATGAACTCGTTGGCTTCCATCACCGGATGGTGCCACATCGGGGCTACGGTCGAAACCATGAGCAGCGCTGACAAGGACTTGAGCACACACGCCCGGATTGCCGAGCGGATCATCGGCAACATCGTTCGAGCGAGCAGGCCTGCGGTCTCGCCCGATGGATCCACCGTCGCCTTCGAAGTCAGCCGGGTCGACATGACCAAGAACAAGAACTTCTCGCAGGTCTGGCTGGCCGCGGCTGACGCCTCGACGTCGCCGAGAGCAGTGACCGGCGGAAACCACGACAGAGGCCCGGCCTGGAGCCCGGATGGGCGATCCCTGGTGTTCAGCTCCAAGCGTGGTGCCAAGACCGGGGAGACCACCCTGCACGTGTTGCCGGTCGCCACGCCCGGCGAGACGCGCACGATCGCCACGATGAAGGACGGCGTCGATGACCCCTGCTGGAGCCCTGACGGGCGCTGGATCGCCTTCACCAGCCGCACGCCCGACGAGCGCTACGACGCCGAGGACGAGAGCTGGCAGGCGCCCCGGAAGATCGAACGGTTCTTCACCAGGCTCGACGACGAAGGCTGGATCTTCGACCGCCCGAAGCACATCTACGTCGTGGCCGCCGACGGCACCCAGGCTCCTCGCAACCTCACGCCGGGCGAGTTCCAGCACGGCTCGATTGCCTGGAAGCCCGACTCCAGCGGAGTGGTCCTTGCCGCACAACGTCACGACACGTGGGACCTCGACTTCGCCAATGCGATCTACTCCGTCTCGCTCGACGGCACCATCGACGCGCTGACCGGCGTGTCGGGCAACTACCACGCACCCGCGGTCTCGCCTGACGGGTCGAACGCGGCGTTCATCGGGTTCGACGATTCGCGCACGTATCCCCAGAACATGCATGTTGCTGTCGTGCCGATCGGTGGCGGCGAGCACCGCTGGCTGTCGCGTCAACTGGACCGCACGTTCGAGACGTCGGGTGGCATGTCGCTGCGGTGGCTGGACGACTCGACCGTGCTCTCTGCGGCGGAGGATCGCGGCGAGACTCACCTGTACCACGTCTCGCTCGATGCATCTGCGCCGAAGCGACTCACGAACGGCGCAATCACCGTCAACTCGTTCGACGCAGCGGGCGGCACGATCGCGTACTCGGCCGGCGCAGTCGATTCGGTCAGCGACATCTTCGTGCATCGCGACAACGAACCGCTGCGATTGACCTCGTTCGCCGACAGCTACCGTGCCGCCGCACAGCCGAGTTCGTGGGAGCGGTTCACGGTTCCGTGCACCGACGGCAGTGGCGAGATCGACGCATGGATCATGCTGCCGGCCGGCTTCGACGCGTCATCTCGGTATCCGGTACTGCTCAACGTGCACGGCGGCCCTCACACGCAGTACGGCGAGACGTTCTTCGACGAGGCCCAGGTGCAAGCCGCTGCCGGATTCGTCGTGATCATGAGCAACCCACGCGGTGGCTCGGGTCGCGAGCAGTCGTGGGGCCAGGCGATCCTCGGGCCGAAGCACCACGCTGCGCCCGGAGCCGGCTGGGGCACGATCGATGTCGACGATGTGATGGCCGTGCTCGACGCCTCGCTGCAGCGATACCCGTTCTGCGACGCGTCGCGGGTTGGCATGATCGGCGGGAGCTACGGCGGCTTCATGGCCACTTGGCTGGCCGGCTGCCACGGCGACCGGTTCAAGGCCATCTGCAGCGAACGGGCCGTCAACAACATGTTGACGGAGGAGTTCACCAGCGACATCGCCACGATCTTTCAGGTCGAAGTCGGTCCCAGCGTGCTGGACGCTCCCGAGGAATACACCCGCTTGTCCCCGATCCAGTTCGTCCGAGACATCAACGTGCCGGTGTTGATCATCCACAGCGAGCAGGACTACCGCTGCCCCATCAGCCAGGCCGAGGAGTTGTTCGTCGCCATGCGCTTGCTGCGCAAGGACATCACCTTCTATCGCTTCCCCGGCGAAGGTCACGAACTGTCACGCAGTGGCTCGCCGCTCCACCGGCGACAGCGGGCCGAGATCATCCTCGACTTCTTCGCCGAGCACCTGGGCGCGTAGCAGGCGGCCTACTCGGCGTCGATCCAGGCGTCGATCAGCTTGCGGGCAATGGAGATCGACGGCGGGATCAGAGGCAACCCATCGCGGCGGAACCACTGCGCGTCGACGATCTCGGTGGGGTCGATGTCGATCTCGCCCGACTGCCACTCCGCGGTGAACCCGACCATCAGGCTGTGGGGGAAGGGCCAGGGCTGACTCCCCCAGTACCGCACGTTGCCCACCTCGACGCCGACCTCTTCGCGGACCTCGCGGACAACGGCCCCCTCCAACGACTCGCCGGGCTCGACGAAGCCGGCGAGACAGCTGTACATCGGCCCCTGGAACTGCACCCCGCGGGCGAGGAGAGCCTCCTTACCCCGTGTGACCAGCGTGATCATGGCCGGCGCAATACGTGGGAATGCCAAGAGACCGCACGCCGGGCACCGCATCGCCCGCTCGCCTGGCTGCTGCTCGGTCGGTGTACCGCATCGCCCGCAGAACCGATGGGTGCGCGCCCATTCGACGAGCTGCACCGCCCGACCGGCCACGAGCCATTCGACTTCGCTCGTCCGGCCGAAGTACGAACGGAGGTCGACGGCCGCGCCATCGGCGGGGTCGTGGCCATGCGGCACATCGATCCCCCAGCAGGCCTCGTCGTCGAGCATTCCGAGGAAATGGGCTGGCCAGTCGTCACTCTGACGGATGTCGGTGACCCACACCGATGCACCGACCACGTGGAAGTAGCGATGCACCGACACCGTCGGCGGGGCGGACTGCGCTGGGGTGAAGGCCGGCATGACCCTCACCGTAGGTGGGCTCACGAACGATCTTCGAATGCCGCGGCACAGCGGCGATAGAACACGAGGGATGCACAAGACCTTGCTCTGCATCGCGGTGATCCTCACCGCCTGCCGCGCCGGTTCACCGCCGGCTCCATCGACGCCGACGGTGCTCGGCATCAACGCGACCATGCTTCGGGTCGTCGACGGTGACACGATCGACGTCACCATCGGCGGTCATCGCGAGCGTGTGCGCCTGATCGGCATCGACACGCCCGAGACCAAGAAGCCGAACACACCCGTGCAGTGCTACGGCCCGGAGGCGACCGCATTCACCACGTCGTTGCTGCCGATCGGCACCGGGCTGCACCTCGAACGCGACGTCGTGGCCCGCGACGACTTCGGGCGCATGTTGGCGTACGTGTACATCGCCGGAGACGGCACCTTCGCCAACATGGCTATTATTCACCAGGGTTACGCACGTCCGCTGACGATCGCACCCAACTCGGCCCACGCCGACGAGTTCGTCGAGGCGGCACGTGTGGCAGACGCAGACAACATCGGCCTGTGGGCCAACTGTTCGGGATAGCCTCCGCTGTTGATGACCGCGCTCGCCGAACGCCTGGGTTACGACGACGACGCCAAGCTGATCATCATCTCCTGCGACGATCTCGGCGCCTGTCACTCGGCCAACGTCGGCGTCTACGACTCCGTGCGCGTCGGCATGGCCACCTGCGCGTCGCTCATGGTCCCGGCACCGTGGGCCAGGGACGCAGCGCTCCGCTACCTGCCCACCGACGACATCGGCGTGCACCTCACGCTGAACTGCGAGTACGAGGCCTACCGGTTCGGGCCCATCACCCACGCGCCGTCGCTGCTCAGCGGCGAGGCCGGGTTCCCCCGCCACATCGGCGACCTGTGGGAGCACGCCGACACCGAAGAAGTGCTCCGGGAGTGTCGCGCCCAGATCGAACGGGCGCTTGCGTGGGGCATCGACGTGACGCACCTCACGCCACACCTCACCGCCATCACGCTGCGTCCCGAGTTCTTCGACGTGTACCTCGAGCTGGCCGTCGAGTTCCGCCTTCCGATCCGCTTGCCGTCGACGATCAGCGCCGATCAAGCCGGGTTCCCGTTCCGATCACTGGCCGCGGAGGAAGGGGTCGTCTTCCCCGACCACTTCAACCACGACTGGCGCGCGGGAAGCCGCGAGCGCGTCTACGAGCAAGTGCGCACATTGCGGCCCGGGGTCACGGAGATCCACGTGCAGCCGGCGATCGACACCCTGGAGGTCCGGGCGCTCACCGACGCCGCTGCCGGCTGGATCGACGACTACGAGCTCGTCACCAGCGACCCGCAGCTCCCCAAGTTGCTTGCCGCCAGCGGCGCGACGCTGATCGGGTACCGCCAGCTCAGGGACGCGATGCGAGCCGGCTGATCACGGCCGAGGCGTCGCCGCTGCGCAAGACCTCGAACAGGGTCGCGGTCGATCCGCTCGATTTCAGCTTTCCCTGCATGAACGCCACGGTGGGGTCGAGCCCTGCGTCGGCGGCAGCGATGGTCACGACCACGTCGGCATCGTCGGGTCCATCGATCGCCTCGTCGTTCTTGGCGAACGCCACCCGGTATTGGACCGTCATTTCGACACCGACGTCCGGATACCGGCGAACAGATCGGTCTCGAGCGTTCCTTCGGGCGGGGTGCCGACCAACGAGCGGGCGAGGATCCAGTCCTCCCACGGGTAGACGTCGGCCAACTCCTCGTCGGTCAGCCCGAACCACCACGGCTCGTTGGGGTCGACCTGCGTTGCGTGAGCCCGCAACGCGCCGCTCCGTGCCCACAAGAAGTTGCCGACATCGAGTCGTGTCGTGATGCGATGGTCGTGCCCCGGCCGATCGAGCCACTCCTGATCGAAGGGTGACTCGCCGCGGAGCTCGACCATGGCCTCGTGCACGGCCGTCAGCCGGGCCTTGGCCCAGACCGAGTAGTAGAGCTTCTGGGGTTGGTACGGCTCACCGAGCTCGGGGTACCACGTCGGGTCGCCGGCGCGCTCCCAGGCCAGCACGGAGATGTCGTGCACCTTGACATGGTCGGGATGCGGGTAGCCACTCTGGTCGTCGCCGTAGGTGATGATCACATCGGCGCGCTGGGCACGAATCGCGGCGACCAGCTTCCCCACGGCCTCGTCGATCGGCGCCTGGTGGAACGAGTCGGGATGTTCGTTCGGGTCGGTGTCGACCATCCCCGAGTCGCGATAGCCGAGCATCACGACCTCGTCGAAACCGATGATCTCGGCCGCACGGGCGAGCTCGTCGGGGCGCAGTTCGACCAGCCGCTGCTTCTCTTCCTCCGGCGTCAGGCCATGGAATGGCTGGCCGGGCTCGCGTAGCGCCGGGTTCTGCAGATCGCCCTCTTCGCCGCCGGTAGCGCACACCAACACGGTGTGCACCCCTTCGGCTTTGTACATCGCCATCGTCGGCGCGCCCTTCGACGCTTCGTCGTCGGGATGAGCATGCACGGTGAGCAGACAGAGCCGTTCCTTCACGGACGTGAACGCTATCCAGAGTGGCCGCCGCGTAGGCTCCACCATCGTGCGACGCCTTGTAGCCCTCCCGCTCTCGCTGGCTGTCCTCGCCCTGATCGCGGCGGGCTGCGGGCACGATGGCCGAGAGATGCGGCCCGCGCTCCCCAGCCAGAACGGCAGCGTCAGCACGACCGCACCGCCGACAGCCCCCGATACCGAGGACGATTTCTTCGACAGCGTCGCCCCCACCAACCCCGCGTCACCCGGGGGCAACGGCGCCATCGCCACGACGCCGGCAGCAGCAGGCACTGGGCCATCCACGCTGGCGCCACTGGTGGCTGCGCTCACCGTCACGGCCCCGTGGCGGAGCGGCAGCCCGATCGACCCCAGGTACACGTGCAAGGGCGACAACGTGGCGCCCGCACTGAGTTGGACCGCTGCCCCGGAAGGCACGCAGGAGATCGCCGTCACGCTGATCGATCAGGACTTCGACTTCGATCACTGGACGTTGGCGGGGATCGGGCCCGACGTCACCTCGCTCGCCGAGAACACCACGCCAACCGGCGCCGTCGCCGCGCTGAACGGCTCGGGGAAAGCCGGCTACACCGGCCCCTGCCCTCCCGCCGGTGTCACCCACACGTACCGGATCACCGTGCACTACCTCCAGCGGGCCCTGCAGCTGGCGGCCGGCGGCAAGGCTGCCGACATGCGCGCCGCCATCGACGCCGCCACCCTGGCGACCGCCCAGGTCACCGGCACGTTCCCCTGAACTTTGTTGCTAGGAGGTCGCTCAGCGACCTGGGAGCGACAAAGGTTCGAGTGAGCGGCCCCGGAGAGCTGAGCGCTACGAGCTGATGGCCAGTTCGTCGAGGTAGGCGGCGAACTTGTCGATCGCCGCAGCGCGCCGCGTCGGGATGTGCTCGAGCGGCGGGTCCGACGGCCGGTAGCCCTTCAACACCTGACGGGCCACGGTGACCTTGTGCACCTCGTCGGGACCGTCGTAGATGCGAGCGGCGCGGGCCGCGCGATACATCGACTCCAGCGGAAGGTCGGTGGTGTAGCCCAGCGAGCCGTGGATCTGGATCGCCCGGTCGATCACGTTGTGCATCACCTTCGCGCCCCAGAACTTGATCACGCCGATCTCGACGCGGGCATCGCTGTAGTGCTGGCCGGCCGCATGCAACTGGTCCATCTTCCAGGCGGCGTGCAGCGTCAACAAGCGCGCGGCTTGCATCTCGGCGTAGCTCTCGGCGATCCAGTCCTGCACCATCTGCTTGTCGGCGAGGATCGAACCGTGGGTGTACCGAGTCAATGCACGCTCGCACAGCATGTCGAACGCACGGCGGCTCTGGCCCAGCCAGCGCATCGCGTGATGGATGCGGCCGGGGCCGAGGCGCTTCTGCGCCAACGCAAAGCCCTGGCCGATCCCGGCCTCGCCACCGACGATGTTCTCGAACGGGACGTGCACATCCTGGTAGAGGATCTCGGCGTGACCACCCGGCTCGCCGGTACGGTGATCCGGCTCGCCCATCGTCGGCACGTCGCGCACGATGTTGACGCCCGGCGTGTTCGTCGGCACGATGATCATCGAGTAGTTCTTGTAGGGCTTGTCGTAGTCGCCGGTCTTGACCATGACGACCAGGAAGTCGCTGATCGACGCGTTCGACGAGAACCACTTGTGCCCGTTGATGACCCACTCGCCGCCGTCGCGGACCGCCGAGGTCTTCAAGAGCGTCGGATCGGCGCCGGCTCCCGGTTCGGTCATCGAGAACGCACTGCGGACCTTGCCGTCGAGCAGCGGCTGCATCCACTGCTCGCGTTGGGCATCGGTGCCGCCGACAGCGATCAGTTCGGCGTTGCCGCTGTCGGGCGCGTTGTTGCCGAACACGCTGGGGGCATAGGCGCACTGCCCCAGGATCTCGTGCATCAACCCCAACTTGACCTGGCCGAAGCCCTGGCCGCCCAT
>JAYVOI010000267.1:0-3778 GCA_043758005.1 Ilumatobacteraceae bacterium | reverse complement strand
GGCCAGACCAAGGCCAAGTTGGGCAACGTGCCCATGCGCTCGTTCGTGCAGAAAGCCACCAACGAGCGCCTCGCCGAATGGCTGGAGGAGAACCCACTGGAGGCCAACCGGTTGGTCAAGAAGGCACAGGCCGCGGCGCAAGCCCGACTTGCGGCCAAGAACGCCCGAAACGCCATTCGCCGCAAGACCGCGCTGACCGGCGCGGGCATGCCCGACAAGTTGAAGGACTGCAGCAGCGGCAACCCCGACGAGAGCGAGCTGTTCATCGTCGAGGGTGACTCGGCCGGCGGCTCGGCGCTGAATGCACGCGACCCGCGCACGCAAGCACTGCTGCCGATCCGCGGCAAGATCCTCAACGTCGAGCGTGCTCGGCTCGACAAGATGTTGAAGAACAACGAGGTGCAGAGCCTGATCACGGCGATCGGCGGCGGTGTTGGTGAAGAGTTCGATTCAGCCAAAGCTCGGTACCACAAGGTGATCCTGCTGGCCGACGCCGATGTCGACGGCAGCCACATCCGCACGCTGCTGCTCACGTTCTTCTACCGCCAGATGCGGCCGCTGGTCGAGGCCGGGTACGTGTACATCGCCCAGCCGCCGCTGTTCTCGACGGTTGTCGGCAAGGAGAAGATCTACCTGAAAGACGATCGCGCCAAGGCCGTGTGGCTCGAGGCCCACCCCAATCACAAGAAGGACTTCTCGCGACTGAAGGGTCTCGGCGAGATGGACTGGGAAGAGCTCAAGCCGACCACGATGGATGCAGCGACGCGCACGTTGCTGCAGGTCGAGGTCGAAGAGGCCGCCCTGGCCGACGAGATGATGAGCGTGTTGATGGGTGACGACGTCGAATCACGCAAGAACTTCATCGTCACCAATGCACGCGACGTGCGGAACTTGGACTTCTGATGAGCGACACCCCGAATCCCCCCACCGACGGCGACGCCGGCGAAGACCCATCCCTCTCGGTGCAGCCGGTCGCGCTGCAAGACGAGATGGAGCGCAGCTTCCTCGACTACGCCATGTCGGTCATCATGTCGCGGGCCTTGCCCGATGTGCGCGACGGTTTGAAGCCCGTCCACCGCCGCATCATCTGGGACATGGAGGAGCAGGGTTTCCGCCCCGATCGTCCCTTCGTCAAGTCCGCTCGCGTCACCGGCGACACCATGGCCAGGTATCACCCGCACGGCGACAGTGCGATCTACGACTCGTTGGTGCGCATGGCGCAGCCGTTCTCGCTGCGCCACCCGCTGATCGATTTCCACGGCAACTATGGCAGCCCAGATTTTGGACCGGCCGCGGCGCGCTACACCGAATGCCGTTTGCACCCGTTGGCGATGCAGTTGTTGGCCGACATCGACGAGGAAACCGTCGACATGAAGCCGACCTACGACGACAGCCGTGAAGAGCCGGTTGTCCTGCCGTCGCGCTTTCCCAACCTGCTGGTCAACGGCAGCCAGGGCATCGCCGTCGGCATGGCCACCAACATCCCACCACACAACCTGGGTGAAGTGATCGACGCGGCGCTGCACCTGCTCGCCAACCCGGAGGCCACCTCCGACGATCTCATGCAGTTCGTCAAAGGCCCCGACTTCCCCACCGGCGGCAGCATCCTCGGTCGCGCCGGCATCATGGACGCGTACCGCACCGGCCGGGGCAGCATCAAGATGCGTGCCAAGGCGGCGATCGAAGAAGGCAAGCGCGGCCAGATGCAGATCGTGGTCACCGAGTTGCCGTACCAGACCAGTTGCTCGGCCATCGCCGGGCGCATCCAGGAGTTGGTCGATGGCGGTGACCTCGATGGCATCGCCGATGTCAACGACGGCTCGGCCGGCGGCAAGACCAGCCTGGTCGTCACGTTGAAGCGCGACGCCAACGCCAACGTGGTGCTCAACAACCTGTTCAAGCTCACCCAGTTGCAGACCAGCTTCGGCGTCAACATGGTCGCACTGGTCGACGGTGTGCCGCGCACGCTCAACCTGCGCACCGCGCTGGAGGGCTACCTGCGCCACCAGGTCGACGTCATCACCCGCCGCTCGCAGTACCGCTTGAAGAAGGCCCGCGAGCGCGAGCACCTGCTCGAGGGCCGCCTCAAGGCGCTCGATGTCATCGACCAGATCATCGCCCTCATCCGCGGCAGCGAGAACCCGGCCGCCGCCAAGGTCGGATTGATGGCCGAGCCGTTCGAGTTCAGCGAGCTCCAGGCCACCGACATCCTCGAGATGCGTCTGGCCCAACTCACCCGGCTCAGCCGTATCGACCTCGAGCGCGAGATCATCGACGTTCGGGCGCGGATCGTCGAGCTCGAAGGGATCCTCGCCGATCCCGCTGTTCGCAACGAGGTCATCCGCAGCGAGATGACGGCGATCAAGGAAGAGTTCGCCACGCCGCGCATCTGTCAGATCGGCCTCGACGACGGTGAGATGACCGACCTCGATCTGGTCGAGGACAAAGAGCTCGTCATCGTGATGACCGAGGCGCAATACGTGAAGGCGGTCACCGCCGACAGCTTCAAGACGCAGGGTCGCGGCGGTCGCGGCGTCAGCGGCGCCAAGCTCAAGACCGACGACATCGTGCGTCACGTCATCTTCACCACCGCGCACTCGTTCCTGCTGTTCTTCAGCAACCGCGGCCGCGTCTACCGCCTGCGGGCGATGGACATCCCCGAGCGCGAGCGCACGGCCAAGGGCATGCCGATCGTCAACCTGCTGCCGTTGCAGGCCGGCGAGACCATCCAGGCCATCATCGACACCCGCGACTTCGCCGGCGAACGTAACCTGTTCTTCGCAACCCGTCACGGCGTGGTCAAGAAGACCTCGTTCCACGAGTACGACAACGGCCGTCGCGACGGCCTGATCGCCCTGAACCTCCGCGAGGGCGACGAGCTGGTTCGGGTCATCGAGACCACCGGCAACGACGACATCTTCATGGTCAGCCGCAAAGGCGCGACCATCCGTTTCAGCGAAGACGAGGTGCGCCCGATGGGTCGTGCTGCGTCGGGCGTGCGCGGCATGAAGATGAAGGCAGGCGACGAGGTCGTCTCCGTCGACGTGGCTCGTGACGACACGGCGATCCTCATCGTCACGTCGCACGGCTACGGCAAGCGCACCCAGCTCGACAAGTTCAACGTGCAGGGCCGCGGCGGGCAAGGTGTGATCGGTATCCGCCTCACCGGCAAGAAGGGTCAGGTCGTCGCCGCCTTCATGGTCGGCCTCGACGACGAGATCATGGCTGTCGCGAGTAACGGTGTCGCCATCCGCATGGGCGTCCGCGACATCTCGTCGCAGGGCCGCGACGCCACCGGCGTGCGGGTCATGAACGTCGACGACGGTCAGTCGGTCGCCTCGGTTGCGCTGATCATCGCCAACGACGAGTAACTCACGTATCGAGCCACGGCTCCAACTCGGCACGAGGTCGTGCCCGAATCGGAAATCGACGTGGAGGTGTGGGAGTGCGCGCCAATGGCAGAGATCGTGGTCAGGCTGTCGCACTGTTGTTGATGGTCGTGGTGATGGCGGCATTGGCGGTTGTCGGCACGGGCCAGTTCGGTGCCCGCATCATCGACCGCGGACAGGCCCAGACCGCGGCCGATGCCGCCGCCTTGGCGGCAATCGACGGCGGCCGAAGCGAGGCCGTCCGTCTGGCTGCCGACAACGGAGCACGGCTGGTCAGCTACCTCGAACATGACGGCGCGATCACCGTGGTGGTCGACGTCGGGGGCCAGCGGGCGACCGCTCGGGCCACCGATGGGCCGTAGGCCCAGCATGCGGCGTGCATGGCCCGG
>JAYVOI010000266.1:0-3779 GCA_043758005.1 Ilumatobacteraceae bacterium | reverse complement strand
CGACCTTGGTCAGCCGCCGATCCGTCACGGTCGCGCCGAGCTTCGATGACGCGGCCACCACCGGCTGCAGCGCACCCAGTTCGTCGAGCAGCAAGTAGCCGTCGCGGATCGAACGGCCGTCGGGTGGCTCGATGAACGGGAAAGCGGCGACGTCGCCGAGGCCGAGGTTGGTCATCTGCAAGATGACCGAGGCGAGGCTGGTTCGCAAGATCTCGGGCTCGGTGAACGCCGGACGATCAGCGAAGCCCTCCTCGTCGTAGAGGCGGATGCAGATGCCAGGCGCGACGCGGCCGCAACGGCCGGCACGCTGGTCGGCGGAGGCGCGCGACACCGGCTCGATCGGCAGCCGCTGCACCTTCAACCGATGGCTGTAGCGCGAGATGCGCGCCGTGCCGGTGTCGACCACGTAACGAACCCCTGGCACGGTCAGCGACGTCTCGGCGACGTTGGTCGACAGCACGATGCGTCGCCCGCGGTGCGACTGGAAGATGCGGTGTTGCTCGACACTCGACAGCCGGGCGTACAGCGGCAGCACTTCGGTGTCGCGCGGGTTCCAGCGGCGGAGCGCATCGGCGGTGTCGTGGATCTCGCGTTCGCCCGACAGGAACACCAACACGTCGCCAGGCCCCTCGTGGCTCAACTCGTCGACGGCCGCGCACACCGCCTGCACCTGATCGCTCCCGGTTTCGCCGTCGTCGCCGAGGGGTCGATAGCGAACCTCGACCGGGTACGTGCGTCCCTCGACGGTGATGATCGGGGCGTTGTCGAAGTGCTCGCTGAACCGCTGCGTGTCGATCGTCGCCGAGGTGACGATCAGCTTCAGGTCGGGCCGTCGCGGCAGCAGCTGGCGGATGTAGCCGAGCAGGAAGTCGATGTTCAGACTGCGCTCGTGGGCCTCGTCGATGATCAAGGTGTCGTAGCGGCGCAGCATGCGATCGCGTTGGATCTCGGCCAGCAGGATCCCATCCGTCATCACCTTGATCCGCGTCTGCTCGCCGACCCGATCGGTGAACCGCACTGCGTATCCGACCGTGGTGCCGAGCTCACACCCCATCTCCTCGGCGATGCGGTCAGCAATCGTGCGCGCGGCGATGCGCCGCGGCTGCGTGTGACCGATCATCCCGTCGACGCCCCGGCCGGCGCGCACGCAGAACTGCGGCAACTGCGTGCTCTTGCCCGACCCCGTCTCGCCGGCCACGATCACCACCTGATGCGCGACGATGGCTGCGACCAACTCATCGGCGCGTTCCAAGATCGGCAGTTGCACGGTGGTCAGTCTGCTCGGCGGCGATGTCGTTCGTCGTCCGGATTGTCGGGCATCGACCAGCGGGTACCGTGCAGCAGGTGTACGGACAGACTGGGGAGGTCGAATCGCGATGCAGACCGAGATGACGTCTCGACTGATCGCTCTGTGCTTCGATGCCAACGATCCCCTCGAACTGGCGCGCTTCTGGGCCGCTGCACTTCGTTGGGAGATCGGCGACGAGACCGTGGATGTGATCAGTCTTGTGCCGACGGACGGCACCACGTTCCAGATCGATTTCGCACGGGTCCCCGAGAAGAAGGTGGGTCCGAACCGTCTCCATCTCGATCTGACGACCACATCGATCGACGATCAACAGGACTCGGTCGCACGATTCATCGAACTCGGCGCCCGCCACATCGACATCGGCCAACGCCCCGACGAGGGCCATGTCGTGCTCGCCGACCCCGAAGGCAACGAGTTGTGCATCATCGAGCCGGGGAACAAGTTCCTCGCCGGCTGCGGACGTCTTGGATCGATCACGTGCGACGGGACCCGAGAGGTCGGCTACTTCTGGAGCGCGGCGCTCGGGTGGCCGTTGGTCTGGGATCAGGACGAAGAAACGGCGATCCGCGCCCCGGACGGCACCGGTCCGCTCATCACGTGGGGCGGTCCGCCTCTGGCGCCGAAGGTCGGCAAGAACCGCCTGCATCTCGACATCGCTCCGCCCGAACACGTCGATCAGCAGGCAGAGGTCGACCGCCTCGTGGCGCTGGGCGCGGCTCGAATCGACATCGGCGAGGGCGATGTCGACTGGGTCGTCATGGTCGATCCCGATGGCAACGAGTTCTGCGTCCTGACCCCTCGATAACTCGAGTCGGGCGCGATTTCGGTAGGGCGGGTACTCACAGCGCGCCCGACCGGGTCCCGACGGGTTCGATTTCGGTAGTAGGAGTACCGAAATCGCGCCCGACTCCCAGGACGGGAGATCGGGGTGAGCGGCGGATATCAGGCGGCGCGGTCGGGGTGTGGTCGGTACCATCGCCGGGTGGGTCTGGTCCTGGCGGGAATCGGTGTGTTGGTGTTCAGCTTCAGCTTGCCGCTGACGAAGATCGCTGTGCGCGGGTTGGACCCGACCGTGGCGGCGGTCGGCCGTGCCGCTGTTGCGAGCATCTTCGCCATGATCGTGCTGGTGATCGCCAAGCCACCGCGGCCCAACCGAGCTCAGCTGAGGCACTTGGTGCTGGTCGTCGGCGGGGTGGTGTTCGGTTTTCCGATCCTCATCGCCTACGCCCTCCGGCACACCGCGAGCCTCCATGGCTCGGTCGTCAACGGGCTGCTACCGCTCGCCACCGCCGGTCTTGCCGTCGTCCGCGCCGGCGAGCGCCCGTCGGGCGCCTACTGGGCATGCAGTGCAGTCGGGTTCGCTGCCGTCGTCGCCTACGTCGTGCACGAGGGCGGAGGCACGCTGCATGCCGCCGACGCGCTGCTGATCCTTGCCGTCCTAGCGGCAGCAGTCGGGTACGCCGAGGGCGCGCTGCTGTCGAGGCAACTCGGTGGTTGGCAGGTGATCTGTTGGGCATTGGTGCTCGGTGCACCATTGACCTGGACCGTCACGATCATCACCGCGAGCCGCTCCGGCCTCCATGCCACCGGAGGGCAGTGGGCGGCGTTCGGGTACACCGCGTTGTTCTCGATGTTCCTCGGCTTCTTCGCCTGGTATGCGGGCATGGCTCGGGCTGGGATCGCCAAGGCCAGCCAGGTGCAGCTGGCGCAACCGGCGCTGTCGATGGCGTGGGGCTGGCCGCTGCTCGGCGAGCACCTCTCGCTGGCGGCAGTGGGCACGATCGTGGTCGTGTTGAGCGCGGTCGTGATCGGCCGCACAGCGGTCGTGCGCACCGCACAACCACTGCACGCCCCGGTGCGAGATGCCACACTGACGTGATGCCGTACAACTCCACCGGGCTGGTCGTGCACGACGCCGACGCCCATGTCATGGAGACCCCGACCTGGCTCCGTGACCATGCCGACCCGGCGATCCGCGATCGCATCCCCGCACTCACGTACTCCGGGGGCAACGAGCTTCGCCAGACCGGCGACCCCGCCGAGCAGCTTCGAGATGTCGACGAGGCGTTCGACCGCCTCGTCGCCCGGCATCGGTCGGCGGAGTACCTCGACGGCGAGGCAGCCGAGATCATGGCCCGCAAGAACTTCGCGGCGACCGGTGGCTTCATCGCCGAGGACCGTGGCCGAGCCCTCGATCTCCTCGGGTTTGCCAGTCAGTTGATCTTCAACACCTTCCACAACTCCCGCTTGCGCAACTGGGAGCACTCGGGCGATCTCGAACTCGCGATCGGTGCGGCGCGAGCTCACAACCGGGCGATGATCGAGTTCTGCTCGGGCGATGCTCGCCTGCTGCCGACGCTGTACGTCCCACTGGCCGATCTCGATCGCGCCGGCGAGATGGCAGCGGAGGCCATCTCGATGGGCGCCGCGGCACTCCTGGTCGCGTCGGGCTGCCCACCAACGCATTCAC
>JAYVOI010000265.1:0-8794 GCA_043758005.1 Ilumatobacteraceae bacterium | reverse complement strand
CCGTGTACGTCACCGACGTCCCCGGCACCTCCGTCAACGAACCATCCGTCTTCGTGATCGACAGATCAGCCGTCGGGTTCAACGTGTCCGAATCAGTCGCCGAGTTGTTCCCCGGCGTCGGATCCGTTGCGCCACCCGGCAATGCGATCGTGGCTGTGTTGGAGAGCGACCCGGTGGCGCTCGACGAGATCGTGCCCGTCACGGTGAACGTCGCAGTCCCGCTGGGGAGCAACGTGACCAAGGCGCTGATCGAGCCCGAGCCCGACGCCGGGCACGACGACCCGGCTGACGCCGTGCACGTCCACGTCACACCGCTGAGCGACGCAGGCATCGTGTCGGCCACGGTGGCTCCGGTGATCGTCGATGGGCCAGCGTTCGAGGCGATGATCGTGTAGGTCACGGACGCACCGGGAACCGCCGTCGTCGCTCCGTCGGTCTTGGTGATCACCAGATCTGCCGTCGGGTTCAGCGTGTCGGTGTCGGTCGCAGTGTTGTTGCCCGAGGCCGGGTCGGTGACACCGGCGCCGACCGAAGCCGTTGCCGTGTTCGTCAGCGAGCCGGTTGCGCCGGCAGCGACGGTTGCACTGACGGTGAAGGTCGCGGTGGCGCCGACCGGTAGGTCGACGCTGGCGTTGATGTTGCCGCTTCCGGATACCGGGCACACAGCCCCACCGGTGGTCGTGCACGTCCACGTGGCACCGGTCAGGGAGGCGGGGAAGGGGTCGGTCACGTTCGAGGCTGGGGCAGCCGACGGGCCGGCGTTGGAGACGACGACCGTGTAGGTCACCGGTGTGCCCGGAACCTCCGTTGCCGAGCCGTCGGTCTTGGTGATCGACAGATCGGCACTCGGGGTCAACGAATCGGTGTCGGTCGCCGTGTTGTTGGCGCCATTGGTGTCGCCGCTGCCCACCGGCGCGGCGATCGTTGCCGTGTTGACGAGCGAGCCGGTCGCCGCGGCCGATACCGAGCCGCTGACGGTGAAGGTCGCCGTCCCGGAGACCAGGAGGTTGACGCTGGCGTTGATGTTGCCGCTGCCCGACGCCGGGCAGCTCGAGCCGGCGCTCGCTGCACACGTCCACGTGACGCCGGTGAAGGCGGCCGGGAAGGTGTCGGCCACGGTGGCGCCGGTGATCACTGACGGGCCGGCGTTCGCCGCGACGATCGTGTAGGTCAGGCCTTGGCCAGGGATCGTCGAGGCGACGCCGTCGGTCTTGGTGATCGACAGGTCGCCGGTCGGTGTCAACGTGTCGGTGTCGGTGGCCGTGTTGTTGGCCGGCGTCGGGTCGGTGACCGATGCCGGCGCGGCAATGGTCGCGGTGTTGGCAACCGTGCCGGTGGCGCTGGCCGAGATCGTTCCGGTGAGCGTGAAGGTCGCGGTTCCACCGGGCGCCAGGTTGACGCTGGCGCTGATGTTGCCGCTGCCCGACGCCGGGCAGCTCGAGCCGGCCGACGCCGCGCACGTCCAGGTTGCACCGGTGATCGTGGCCGGCAACGTGTCGGTCACGGTTGCCGCGGTGACCGACGATGGTCCGGCGCTCGAAGCCACGATCGTGTAGGTCACGGGGGTGCCGGGCACTTCGCCCGCCGAACCGTCGGTCTTGGTGATCGACAGGTCGGCGGTCGGCACCAAGGTGTCGGTGTCGGTGGCGGTGTTGTTGGCGGCCGTGGGATCGGTGATCCCGGCGGCGACTGCCACCGTTGCCGTGTTGGCCAGCGTGCCCGTCGCGGTCGAGGCGACCGTCGCGGTCAGGGTGAACGTCGCCGTGCCGCCGGGAAGGAGATCGACCGTCGTGCTGATGTTGCCGCTGCCCGATGCCGGGCACGTCGAACCAGCCGAGGCAGTACACGTCCACGTCGCGCCCGACAACGTGGCGGGCAACGTATCGGTCACGGTGGTTGCCAGTGCTGCGGAAGGACCGGCGTTCGAGGCGACGATGGTGTAGGTCACGGTCGAACCCGGAACGGCGGTCGCGCTGCCGTCGGTCTTGGTCACTGATACGTCGGCGCGACGGTTGATGGTCGTGGTGTCGGTGGCCGAGTTGTTCCCAGGGGTCGGGTCGGTCGAGCCGCCGGGAAGAGCGACCGACGCCGTGTTCGAGAGCGTGCCGGTCGCGGTCGACACGACGGTGGCGCTGACAGTGAACGTGACCGAGCCGGCGGCGAGGACGTTGATCGAAGCGGAGATGCTGCCGGATCCCGATGCCGGGCAACTCGACCCCACCGAGGCGGTGCAGGTCCAGGTGACGCCGGAGAGCGTTGCCGGCATCGTGTCGGTCACGGTGGCGCCGGTGATCGCCGACGGGCCGGCGTTGGAGGCGACGATGGTGTAGGTCAGCGCGGTGCCTGCGTTGATCGTCGTCAAGCCGTCGGTCTTGGAGATCGACAGGTCAGCGGTCGGGGTCAGTGAGTCGGTGTCGGTCGCCGAGTTGTTGGCCGAGTTGGTCTCGACCACACCGGCGGGCGCGGCGATGTTGACGGTGTTGGCCAACGAGCCGGTGGCGGTCGACGACACCGCCACGATCACGGTGTAGGTCACCGAACCGGCCGGCGACAGTGTCGCGGTCGTCGACATCGGCAGCGTGCCGCTGGCCGCGCCGCACGTGCCGCCGCCGCCGGCAGCACACGTCCAGGTACCCGAGGTCGCGCCGCTCGGCAAGGCGTCGGTGATCGGCGCCGCCGTCGCCGTCGATGGCCCTGCGTTCGATGCAACGATCGTGTAGGTCACATTGGTGCCGGGCACCGCGGTCGCGACCCCGTCGGTCTTGGTCACCCCGAGATTGACGCGGGGCTCGGCCAGCGTCGCCGCCGTGGCCGTGTTGTTGGCCGCGGTGAGTTCAGGGATCGTGCCGGGCCCTGCGACGGTCGCGGTGTTGGAGAGCGTGCCGGTGAAGGTCGACGCCAAGGTCGCAGTGATGACGTAGGTGGCCGAGTTGCCGACCTCGAGGTTGGCCGTGGTGCTCAACGACCCGCTGCCGCTGGCGGTGCAGCTGGAACCCGCCGAGGCGGTGCACGTCCACGTCGCCGACGTGAGCACGGCCGGCAGCGTGTCGGTCACGACGACCGGCGCCGTACCGGTTCGCGGGTACGGACCGTTGTTGGTGGCGACGACCGTGTAGGTCACCGTCTGCCCCGGGATCACCGGGCTGGAGCCGACGTTCTTCGTCACGCTCACGTCGATGCACTGCGACCCGGTGTTGGTTCCCGCCGGATCGGTCATGACGGCCGTCGCCGACGACGCACCGGCAGCACCGGCGGTAGCGCCATAGGCGGAGCTCGTCGCCACGTGAATGCCACTGACGCCACCGGTGACCGTGGTCGACGACGTCGCCGCCGAGGTGATCACGCGGCCGCCGCCACCGCCGCCACCGGGGCCGTGCTGATCGGCGTGGGTCTCGTTCCCACCCGCGCCGCCGCGGGCGCGGACGGTGAGGCCGCTGATGCCACTTGCGGCTCCGGTCAGCGACGTCAACACGACGATCGAGCCGCCGGCACCGCCGCCGCCACTGCCGTCCTGACCGCTGATGTTGCCGGGCGAGCCATCGGCGTTGATCGTGCCCGTGCCCGAGAGGCTTCCCGCGCGCACCAACACGATGCCGCCGCCGGGTCCACCCGTCGATGACAGGACTGCGTTGTTGTCGCTGCCGGCGCCGCCACCGCCGCCCATGAACACGCGACTCGCTGTGCCAGGTACCACCACACCGCCGTAGCCACCGCGGGCCAGGTTCGACGACCAGGTGTTGCCGCCGACCCCACCGGCGCCGCCGTTGCCGCCACCGCCGCCGCCGGAGTTCTCGCCGTTGCTCGTCGGGTCACCGTCCGTGCCGCCGCCGCCGGCGTTGCCGGGCGCACCACGAGCGAAGTCGCCGTTCGGGTAGCCGTCGCCGACGCCGTCGGCCGCACCGGTCGTCCACTTCGTGGTTCCGGCGATGCCTTCACCCTTTTGACCGTTGGCGGTCTTGGCTGTCGCCGTGCGGTAGTCCGTGTTGACCAATCCCGTGGTGCCGCTCCGGCTGCGTTGCAGACCGGCGCGGAACCCTTGTCCGGTCACATCGATCGTCGCACCGTTGAGGTTGAGGTCGCTGGCGACGTCGAGCACGACGATGCCGCCGCTCGAGCCGTCCCACGCGACGGCCGCCGGCGGAGTCGCCGCGCTCAGGCTCGCCGACGAGTACTGCGGCACGCGCACGATCTGGTAGCGCTGTCGACCCTGCGTCGCCGTCTCGGCCGCGTCGGCGTACCCGTTGACCAGTCCACCGTTGGCACCCGCACCACTGACGCCGACGACCGAGCCGGCTACCGAGGTCACCGTCGCGTACTCGTACTGCCCGGCGATGAACGATGCGTTCGTGAGGTAGCCCGACGCTGTCGCCGAGGAGACGCCGCCGCCATAGGTGTTGGTGTTGGTCGAGTCGATCTGCACGCCTTGCATCTGGATCACCAGCACGAGGTCGCCGACTGCGATCGGCGTGGCCGACCCGCGGCTCGTGCCCACGGTCGCGGTCGTGCTGGCGGTGCCGGCAACGATCGCGGTCTGGCCCGGGTAGTAGGTGTTGATCACGCCGGTCGCCGTCGTCGTGCCGGTCAACGGCGGTGAGGCACACAACGCCGCGGCGGCGGCGGTCGGTACGAACAGTCCGCTGCCGACGAGAACGGACGTACCGACGAGCGTCGTCGCGAGGGCGCTGCGTCGCAGACCCGACCAGCGGCGGGTGTGAGGATGGGACGGTCTGTTGTCAGGCATGTGTGAACAAGCCCGCCCGCTCGGAGAAATATAGAGAGTCGGACTCACTCCCGACGACATCGTCGCCAGCCCGCGCGCGTCCACCGACTCGCCCGTCCCGTTGCCGCACGCTGACATGAATCTCCGTTTCCACCAGGGATTCCATCGGCAAACTTGCCGCAACCTTGACAATTCTGCAGACGATCAACGAATTGCATATATGCATATATGCAGTCATTTGCTACGCTCCTGCTCATGGGTTTGTGGATGCAGTGTGTGACGCGGGGTGCTCGATGAGCGAGCTGCCCCGCCCGGTTCCGGTCGCGCCAATCGGTGAGGTCATCACGGTGGCCCACACCAAGGGCGGGGCAGGCAAGACATCGCTGACGTTCAACCTCGCCTACGCCCTGTCGACGTGCGGCGCGCGCGTCCTCGTCGTCGATCTCGACCAGCAGACCGGGCAATCGGTGTTCCTCGGTAGGGCAGCGCGCCGCTCGACTGAAGCCGGCGGCGTCGCCGATGTGGGTGCCGTGCTCCTCGGTCATGCCAACCTCGACGACGCGTTGATCCGTCAGGTGTACCCCAACCTCGACGTGCTCCCAGCCGACGAGGTCTCGATGGGCCACGCCGGCCGGCAGCTCACCGATCCATGGGTGCGCAGCCGGTTGATCGACGTGCTCGACATGACACGCGACGGATGGGACATCGTGTTGGTCGACACGCCCGGGCATCAGTCGAGCGTCGTCGCTGCGGCGCTCAGTGGCTCCTCCGGAGTCATCGTGCCAATGGTGCCCGAGGCGGGACCGGTGACCGAGTTGCCGACGATCCTCAACACGATCGAGTCCGTTGCCGGCACCAACGATCGCCTCGAGGTCTACGGCATCATCAAGATGCGCATCTGGGGAACGAGCGTGTACCGGCGAGTCGCCGAAGAGCAGATCCGGGCGATCGCCGATCGGTTCGCGGTGCCCCTGTTCCGCAACAAGATCCCCGAGGACGCCAAGTTCGGCGAGGCCCACCTCGTCGGTCTCCCGGTGGGTGCGTACCACTACACCGCTCGATCGGCGACCGCCTACCGGCACGTCGCCTATGAACTGATCCAGCGGCGCGGGTGGCGCTTCCACGTCCCGGAGTTGTTGTAGTGGCTGGGTCGAAGGGCGTCGACCTCGCCAAGCGGTTCGCCGACCGGCTCGACGGTGCCCAGCCGCGCGGTCGAGCGCTGGCCGACCCGGAACCGGCACGACGCGAACCGGTCGGAGCAACAGCGCGGCGCGCATCGGCTGGTCATCCTTCACAGGGCCGCGGCGAACGCTCCGATCGCTCCGATCGGTCCGGCCGGGGGTCTCACGGCGGTCGCCTGCGCGGCCACCTCGTGCCGCATTCGTTGCATGCCGACGCTCGCCGGCTGAAGTTGTCGCAGCAGGCTCGCCGCGGTCGCCGAGTCACGTGGGACGACGTTGCCACCGAGGCTGTCGATCTGCTGCTGACCCAGCGCGACGAAGTCGTCCGACGGCTGGCCGATGTCCGCCGCCTGACAGATCAGGCAACGTCGGGCCCGCGTCTCGTGCAGGCCACCATCGCCGACGACCTCGACGCTGCGTTCGGCGAACTGCGGCTCGACCTCTCCGATGAGATCGGCCGCGACGTGCCGTACGAACAACTGTGGGCCGCGGCGTTGCTGATCTGGTTGCGCGCCCACCGGTAACGTCGGCGGAGATGGCGGACGAGACCGAACGCCACGCGACCAACCTCGAGCTCTTCCTCGACCTCGTCTTCGTCTTCGCCGTCACGCAGATCGCCTCGCTCGTCAGCCACGACCTCACGCTGCGGGGTGCGGCGCGCGGGTCGTTGATCACGTGGCTGGTGTGGTGGCAGTGGTCGCAGTTCACCTGGGCGGGCTCGGCGGCCGATCTCCAGCAGCGCGTCGCCACGAGGGTGCTGGTGCTGTGCACCATCCCGGCGACGCTGACGATGGCGGTGTCCATCCCCCACTCGTTCCACGAACCCGGCTCGCCCGACTCGGGCCCGTGGTTCGGCGTTGCCTACATGGCGGTGCAGTTGCTCGTGCTCGGCATGCAGGGCACCGAGGCGATGCGAGACACGGCTACGCGTCAGGCATTCATCGACTTCGTGTCGGTGGCGTCGATCGCGCCACTGTGCGTCCTGGCCGGAGGCTTCGCCCACGATCACGCCCGACTGGCGTGGTGGATCGCCGCGGCACTGGTCAACGTCGCCAGCGCAATACGCGGCGCCTCCGGCGAGTGGTCGATCAATCCGGTGCACTTCGCCGAGCGCCACACCTTGTTCGTGATCATCTCGCTCGGCGAAGCGGTCGTGGCCATCGGTGCAACCGCATCCGATGTGGGCCTCTCGACTCGGATTCTGATCGGTCTGGTCGCCGCTGCGTCGCTGGCATGCGTGCTGTGGTGGGTCTACTTCGCGTTCATCCCGCGGGTCACCGAGCACACCCTCGAGCACGCGGGCACGGCCCAGCGTGGGCGCGCCGCGCGCGACCTGTTCACGTTCGGCCACTTCCCGATCGTGGTCGGCATCATCGCCTACGCGGTTGTGGTGAAGCACATGGTCGCGGACCCGACCGAGTCGTTGCCGATCAACGATCGCCGATTGCTGATCGCTTCGATGGTGCTGCTGATCGGCGGGTGCCTGCACATCCAGTGGCGGGTGATCCATCGACTGGCGCCCGAGCGTTTCGTCGCGATTGCGGTGATCGCGGCGTGGTTGCTGGCGGGTTCGGCACTGGCCGGCTCAGCCGTTGTCGCCGGCATCGCCCTCGTCCTCGCCGTCATGCAGGCGATCACGTGGCGGCGATACCGGCCCGGGCCGTTCGCCGGCGGCACTGGCGGCTGACTCCCGCGCCGTGTTGTTGGCCATGCGCAACAGCAAGAGGTCGTACACGATCTTCATGGATCCACCGATGATCAGCGGCCAGCCGAAGTTCGAATGATCGAGCATCCACCCCGCAGCGATCGGTGGCAACGCCGAGGCGAGGCTGCGGGGCACGTTGGTCACGCTGGCGGCCGCGGCCCGCTCGGCCGGGGTGACCACCGACATCACGTAGGCGTTGCGCACCGGCACGTCCATGCTCGACAGCAAGCTGCGCCCGATCAGGCAGGCCACCGCCAACGGCGCGGTGGGCATCAGCGCCGCAGAGATCAACAGGATCTGGCCGGGCAGGTGGGTGAAGGCCATCGTCCGCAACGGGCCGAGCCGGCGTTCGATCCGCACGGCGATGAAGCCGGATGCGGCCGACAGGATCTGCATGACACCCAACACCACACCGGCCTTGCCGACGGAGAAGTGATGGCGGCGTAGCAGCCACAGCACCAGCAGCGACTGCACGGCGAATCCTCCGCCGAAGGAGTCGAGACTGAACAGCGCAGCCAGTCGGTACACGATGCGTTTCGACGGGCCGAGCGGCGTCGGCGCCGTCACCTGAGCTGCGGCCTCGACCTGCGGTGACATCGTTGCGTAGACGCCGAGCATCGCCACGCCCGCCACGGCGTAGACGACGAAGACCGACTTTGCCGGCCAGTGCAGTCGGGCGGGCATCCCTGCCGACAACGCCCCGAGCGCGGCCAACGATCCGCCGAAGAACGTGTAGCGGGCAAAGACGTGCGAACGGTTCTCCTCCGTCGTGGTCAGTGGCAGCAACGATTGCTCGATCGGTTGCACCACGCTGACATCACTACCGCTGGGGTTCATCGTGCCGATCACCCCGAGCGCAAGCAGCACGAAGAACGTCGTCGACGTGGCGTAGACCAGGCCGGTCGTCACCATCAACAGCGCGCCCGCCCGCAGCAACAACCGCCGTTCGAAGCGCCATCCCCACGTCCCCGTGAACATGGTCAGCACCGCCGAACCCAGCAGCATGCCGGTCACGATCACGCCGATTCGGGTCGCGCTGTAGCCGAGCTGATCGCCGAGGTACCCCGCCAGCGATGCAGCGACCAACCCGTCGGCAAACCCGCGCAAGCCGCGCGTGGCGATCAGGCGTCGCCCATCCGGGGTGATCATCGCCCCCTCTCTAGCCGATCCCCGCCCCCACGCCGCGCT
>JAYVOI010000264.1:0-3785 GCA_043758005.1 Ilumatobacteraceae bacterium | reverse complement strand
CGTAGTCGCTGTGCTCGGCCACACCCCACCGGTCGGCACTGTCGGGCGGGTGTGGCGGATATCGGAAGATGCGGAACAGCGGGGTCGGGTCTGCCGTCAGATCGCTTCGGAAGAATCCAGCCCCCAGCCCGAGTCCCTCCGCCATCAGCGCCAACACGTGTTGGGCCAATGGCTCGATCGCAGCGATCCACTCGGTCACGAGCGGGCGCAACGACGCCGGCTCTCGGGGCCAGATGTTGGGGCCGTGCATCGGCCTGTCGTCGACGGGCTGCTCTCGACCGAAGTAGTAGCCCTCCTTGAGATCGGGCACGCCCGAGGTCAGCTCGCCGCCGAGCGGGAACCATCCACGCCACGCCGAACCGCCGTGCGACAGGGCCACCGGCTCCTTCTCGTCGGACGTGCGACCGAAGAACTCGGTGGCGCTGTTCAACACGGCCTCGCGCAACTCGTTGCTGACCCCGTGGTTGCGGATCGCGAAGAAACCGAACTGCCGACACGCTCGATCGATCTCAGCCGGGGCCTCCGCACAGGTGATGTCGATGATCGGCAACATGCCCGCAGCCTAAAGCCGAAGCGGACCGGTCGGAGTCCGCTGCCCGTGTCAGAATCGACGTTCGTGACCACCGCCCAACTGATTGTCGTTGGGGTGGCAGTCTTCTTTGCGGCGTTCATGCAGATCGTTGCCGGGTTCGGGTTCGCCCTGCTGTCGGTGCCGTTGATGACGCTGGCGATCGAGCCGAAGATCGCCGTCGTCGTCAGCACGCTGACCGGGGTGTTCGTGACCGCCTGGCAGGCATACCGCGACCGTGCCGAGGCCGACCGAGTCTTGGTGCGGCGGATGACCATTGGTGCGTACATTGGGATGCCGCTCGGCCTCCTGGTCTTCATCACGGTCGACGACAACGCGTTGCGGCTGATGCTGGGAATTGCCGTGCTGATCGCGGCAGTGTTGCTGGCCTTGCGTGTCAACCTCCACCATGCGGGGCCGCGCCTCGACTACGGCTCGGGCCTCGTCTCGGGGGTGCTGGCGACCTCGCTGTCGACCAACGGCCCGCCGCTCGTCTTCGCTTTGCAGGCCCGGCAACTGACCCCGGTCGAGTTCAGGGCGACGATCTCCACGGTGTTCGCCTTCAGCAACATCTTCGGCCTCTCACTGTTCATCGCTTCCGGCAAGGTCACCCGCGATGGTCTCACTGCGGCGGCGGTGACGCTCCCGGCCATGCTGCTCGGCCAACTCCTCGGCTATCCGATCCGCAAGCACGTGCACGGCGAGCGGTTCCGTTGGCTGGTCCTGCTGCTGCTCTTCGGAGCGGCGATCAGCGCCATCGTGAACGCGCTCGTGTGATGGAAGGATTGCCCGCATGATCTTGGCCTGTGTCGCCACCGCGCTCGCAGCGCTCGCCAACTGGTACTCGCGATGGAAACGGCTCGAACGCGTCGAGCTGGTCAGCAAGCCGCTCACGACCCTCGGGGCAATCGCCATCGCAGCGCTGGCGGATGGGCCACGACCGGCCACGGTCGCTGCCCTCATTGCGCTCACCCTCTGCCTGGTCGGTGATGTCGCCCTCCTGCACGTCGTCGATCAGTTCGTGCTCGGACTCGCTGCGTTCCTGCTCGGCCACATCGCGTTCATCGTGATGTTCGCCGAGCGTCGGTTCGATCGATGGCCGATGGCAGGCGTGGGCGTGCTCGGCTGCGCTGTGCTGCTCGGCACGGTGGCAATGCCGATCGTCCGCGGCGCCGGGGCCAAGGGCTTGGGCGCTCCTGTGCGGGCCTACCTGGCCGTGATCTCGTCGATGACCGTGCTGGGGTGGGCGACTGGGAACTGGCTGATCATGGTCGGCGCGACGGCCTTCATCATCAGCGACTCCATCCTCGGTTGGGGACGGTTCGTCGCCGAGCGGGCTTGGATGCACCTTGCGATCATGGTCACCTACCACGTCGCGATCGTCTCGTTGGCGCTCAGCCTGACGATCTGAATTGCCGGGCGGCTATCCGCCGAACATCTGCAGCCACTGCTCGGCCGACTTGGGGCGAAACACGTAGTTGTCGTCGCGGATCGACTCCAGCGTCGCATGCGATGGCTGCGAGTAGCGGTGGCCGGGATAGACGATCGTCTCGTTCGGCATACCCGCCAGCTTCTGCAGGCTGTGGTACATGTCTTCGGGGTTGCTGCCGGGCAGATCGGTGCGGCCGCACCCGTCGAGGAACAGGGTGTCGCCGCTGACCAGCCGTCCGTCGACGTGGAAGCACTGGCTGCCGGGCGTATGGCCGGGTGTGTGGATCAAGGTGACGTCGATCGAACCGACCGACACCACATCACCCGGTTCATGCACCGCGAGGTGATCGGCGCCGATCTCGGTCGTGCGTTGCACCCAGGGCACCTCGTCGCGCTGCACGTGGATCGGGCAATCGACGTGCTCCAGCAGGGCCGCAATGCCTTCGATCATGTGGGTACCCATCCAGCCACCGACGTGGTCGGGGTGGTAGTGCGTCGCCAGCACACCGGTCACGGTCATGCCGTCCGCGTGGACGGCATCGATCAGTTCGGCCACGGCATAGGCCGGGTCGACCAGCAGGCATTCGCCCGTCGTTCGGTCACCGAGGGCGTAGACGAAGTTGACCATCTGCTTGGCCATCGAGTCCCCGATGGCGAAGTCGCGCCCCGAGAGCAACTGGCGGAAGTAGAGCGGATCGTCGGGGTGGTTCGCTGCCATCCGTCGTACGCTAGCGAGCCATGAGATCGCCGCGGCAGAGCGACCGGTGACCCAGCTCACGCGGCTGGTCGAGGGCCAGGAGCTTGTCTACGGCGGTGATCGGTGCACCGTGGTCCCGGGCGACTTGGCCCGAGCGTTCGTGGCCGGCGATCGTCTGGTCGTCGTGCAGGACACGGGCGATCTCCTGCACATCCCCGAGGGCGAGCACCGGCTGGTCGCCGGTGCGGTGACGCACGCCGTCGACGCCTTCGCCACGCTCGCAGGATGCACCGACGACCAGATCACCGACTTCTTCCACCGGTTCGCCGACGCCGTCGACGACGACGCCGTGTTCTCCCCGGTGCTCGCGGCCAACCAGACCGACGTCGATACCGCAACGGCCAAGGCTCGCTCCACCACCCGGCTACGGCTGACGACAGCGACGCGCGCCGACATGGCTGCGGGACTGCGGACCTGGGGCGCTTCGTCGATCCGACGACACCAACTGCTGTCGACGGTCCAACACGAGCGCTGGTCGGTGTCGTCGCTGCGGGCCCCCCTCGGCGTGGTCGGCTTCGTGTTCGAGGGCCGGCCGAACGTGTTCGCCGACGCGACCGGCGTGCTGCGCACCGGCAACACGGCAGTGTTCAGGATCGGCAGCGATGCCCTCGGCACTGCACAGGCGATCATGTTCACGTGCGTGGCCCCATCGTTGGCCGCTGCCGGCCTGCCTGCGGGCGCCGTGCAACTCGTCGAGTCGCCCGCGCACGCAGCCGGTTGGGCATTGTTCAGCGACGCTCGACTCAGCCTGGCAGTCGCACGTGGCTCGGGGTCGGCCGTGGCCCAACTCGGTTCGGTAGCCCGCCAGAGTGGAGTGCCGGTCAGCCTGCATGGCACCGGAGGAGCATGGTTGGTGGTGTCCGAGCACGCGGACGCGGCGACGCTGGGCGACATCGTCGAGCACTCGCTCGATCGCAAGGTGTGCAACACGATGAACGTGTGTTGCGTCCCTCGGTCGCGGGCGGCGGAGCTGCGTGGCATCGTGGCCGAGGCCGCGGAGCGTGCTGCTGCCAAGCGCGGGACCCACGC
>JAYVOI010000263.1:0-8841 GCA_043758005.1 Ilumatobacteraceae bacterium | reverse complement strand
GCCGTCGAGCCGTTGCTGCAGGCGATCGACGCCTCACCCGGGGTGCGTCTCTTGGGGGTGAGCGCCAGCAACTTCGCCTCGGGCTCTCAGCAACTGAGCCTCGACGATCTGCTCGACGACCGTCTCGACGACGAGCACCAGTGGCTGCTCGCCGAGGAGACGGTCGATGCGATTCGGCGGCGATTCGGCACCACTGCGATCGGTCCGGCGAGCGCCGTGAGTGACCGAGGCCTGCGGGTTGTACGGCGCGGCGCACAACAATGGGGTCCCGACGAGCCCCCGGGTGCGTAAATCGTTGAGGTCCTGCGTTGTCTCCGGCGCAGAATCGTGGAAAGATGTCCTGAAGGCAGTTCGGTCAGGAGTTCGCCATGCCGCTCTCAGAGGATGAACAACGCATTCTGCGACAAATCGAAGAGCAGCTCCAGCGCGACCCGAGCTTCGGTCGCGACATCAAGCCGCGCCACGTCGGTTCTCGTCGGGCAGTGATCGTCAGCTCGGTCGCGACCGTGTTGTGCTTGGTGGCGACGGTCGTGCTGCTCGCGGTCAGTCCGTATCTGGCCTTCGTTGCCTTCGTCGGCGCCGTGGCCGCGCTGGTGATCGCCGAGCGGCACGTTGCCGCGATCGGCGAGGCGGGCCTCAACCACCTCAGCGACAGCGTGCGCAGTCGACTGGGTGGCTCGGCCGGCAGTCGCGGCGACTGACTCTTGGCGTCACCTACCCGGTGATGCGTCCCCACGCTGCTCGGGGGTCGAGGTGATCGAGCAGGCGCGTGGCCAGGCTCATCCGGGCGCGGCATGCGGCGTCGACTTCACCACGGAGCAGCTCGCTGCGGGCCGCTGCACTGTCGTCGACACCACGGGGTGAGTACACGGCGCGCGTCACCAGGCGGGCGATCTCGACCGTCTCCGAGCGTCCGACATCGACCGACCGGGCGTACTCGATCGGGGTTGCCCCGGCCACCCGTGGTGCACCGGCCATCGTCAGCGACCGGACCGTTGCTGCCCATGCCGAGGTCACCCGGTCGACGGGGTCGTGGGAGCGATGGCGCGACCACCTGGTCAGCGCTCGTGGCATGACGAGGACCCACGCAACGATCGCCAACAGGATCGCAGCGATCATCCACCCGCCCGACGAGCTGCCCTCCGACGACGAGGCGATCGAGGTGTTGCGTGGTGTGGTCGGACCGGTCGGTCCTTCGTTCTCCGGTCGATCGCGCGGAATCGACGGCGGCGTGAACGATGGGGTGGGCACGTTGTCCCCGGTTGTGCCGCCCGGTGTGCCGTTGCCCTCCTGCTGTGCGGGCTCGACGCCGGTGTGCACCTCGGCGCTGGCGGAGCCGCGACCTGGAGTCGGATCGAAGACCTGCCATCCATAGCCGTCGAACCACACTTCGTCCCAGGCATGGGCGTGACGGCCGGCGACGTGGTACAGGCCATCGGCACGCTTCTGGCCTTGGGTGAAGCCGACCATCACTCGCGCCGGCAGGCCTATTGCGCGGGCCATGGTCGCGAACGTCGCCGAGAACTGCTCGCAGTACCCCTTCTTGATGCGCAGGAAGTTCAGCATCGCGTCGTCGTTGTGACCGCGCTGGACCGTTGTCGAGTAGGTGAACTTCGTGCGGAACCACGTTTGCAGAGCGAGCGCCTTGTCGAACGGAGTGGTCGCCTGGGCGGTCACCGCCTGCGCCACGTCGTAGATCTCCTGCGGAATGCCGGCGGGCAGTTGGTAGTAGATCGAGTTGGGTGCCCGGTCGACGGTGGTGTTGCGCAGTTCGGTGTCGGTCGCCTGGCCGTTGGCCGACGTGACCTGATACTGGTAGCCCGGCTGCAGCCCGCCATCGACGAAGAGCGCGCCTGCCTCGTCTGCGTACAGCAACGTGCGACCCGTCCACGACGCCGAGGTAGCTGTCCGTGCCGCCGGAGCCAAGGGGCCACCGAGCTTCTTGATGGTGATCTCTTGCAGCACGAGTTCGGCATTCGGCGCCGGCGGGGTGAGTGTGCCGTCGGCCACTCGCGCGTCTTCGGCCAGCGCGGTCCACCGTGTGCCGTCGAAGCGGGCGAGCGCGGTGAGGCCGAGGTAGTCCGGGTTGGTCGTGGCCACCGTGAACAACTCGACGTTGCCCCGGTTGACCAACCTCGAACGGATGTCGACCAGCGGGCTGACGACCTCGGTCGTGCCCCCGTCACGGTTGCGCGTGTCGAGCAACGCCTTGTCGCCTGCGCCCGGTAACTGGGGGGCGACGGCTACCGCACCGGTGGTGGCGAACAACGCGCACGCAACCGCGGCCGGCAACGCCGACCACAGCGACTGGCGACGCTTGCCCATCCAGGCCGAGTCGTCGCGCGAGTGGGCCATGCGCAGTGCAGCGACGGTGAGGATCGCCGCGCCGATCCACAACGCAGCGACGAGCACCCGGTTGCGGTCGACGCCCAGGGCGGAGGTGAAGATGAACACCACCCCGGCGGGTACCACGGCCTCGGCCCGACCGAAGGCGCGGAATGCGAACGAGTCGGCCAGCCAGGCACACAGGGCCAAGGCAGTCGTCGCCGCGATGGCGAAGCTTCCTTCGCTCGGCACCGGCGAAACGGCCGTCGGGAACTGCCGCCACACCAACCGCATGCTGATCCGGAACTGCTCGACAGTGTCGCCGGTGGGCAGGCCGAACCGCGTCGAGTCGCGGAAGTAGATCAGCCCGATCAGGACGGCCAGGGCGACGAGCCCGGTCGGCAACGCCAACCATGCCGTGACCTTCAACATCCGCAGCACGCACATCACCGCATGCACGCCGATGCACACGACGAGCATCGGGCGCAGGTAGGCCCAGTCGGGGAAGACCCGGCACATGCTGATCGCGGTGACGATGGTCAGCAACGCGAGTGCAACGGTTGCGGGCGCGTGGGCCTCGGAGAGCTGGTTGTCGTTGGTGATGCGACTCGAGGTCGCGACGGCGACGGTCATGCTGTGACCGCTTGACTCGAGCCGACGATCAGTTGCGACCAGGAGGCGATCAACGACTCGGTCGTGGTGGCATCGACGACGAACCGGCTGCTGGCCGAGTACTCCGTGGCGCAGACGACGACCAACGTCTCGTCCTGGGTGGTCGCCGACCGGAGTTGCCCGGCAGCGGTGCTGGAGACGGAACCGGTCACCAGGACGAGCAGACCCATGCCTTCCGACATCCCGCTGTTCATCGACACCGTCTCGGGTACCTCGGCGATCGGCTCGACGGTCGCCAACCAGCGCAGCGCGTTCGCGGCAACGTCGGGTCCGCGCAGGTCGACTTCATGGGTGACGAATCGGGTTGCGACGCCGGTGTGAGCGGAGCTGGCAGTGACGCTTGCCGCAGCGACCACCGCTTGTTCGAACGAACTGCCCACGTACTCCGACGCCGACATGTCGAGCACGACCGTGCATCGCCGGATGCCTTCGAGCGCGGTTTCCCGCACGATCAGCGACGTGGCTCGCGCCGACGCCTTCCAGTTGATCCGGCGGATGTCGTCGCCGCGCTGGTACTCGCGCAACGAGTGGAACTCGGTACCGGTCTGGCCCCACGACTTCATTCTCAGGTGCTGTCCGAGCCGGCCACTGGAGCCAACCGACGGGAATGGCAGGCCAACGGTGTGGGGGACGATCAGCACTTCCTCGGTGCCGGCCAGGGTCGTGGTTCGCTGCGTCAGGCCGAGCACATCGCGGCGCAGCGCACGAAGGGGCCCGGTACGGATCAATCCGCGACGTGCCGTCGGCACCCGATAGGCCGCGCTGGCCGCCTGGCCGGGACCGAGCTTGGCGAGTTGCATCGGCGCCCCGCCGTTGTTGCCGACGGGCTCCCACAGCTGTAGGTACGGCGAGGCCTGACGACCCAGGTTGGCGAGTTGGATGTCGACACGTGCTGGTTCGCCGACCGACACCATTGACGGGCTGACGATCCGCTTCACGCTGAGCGGCGGCAACCGCCGTTGCACGGAGATCACCGCGACGAGCACTGCGATCACGACGCCGACACCGACAACGTACAACTCGATCAGTCCGAAGACGCGGCCGATCGCGAACGAAGCAGCAGCGGCGACAATCGCTGTCCAGCCGTGCCGGGTGATCATCTAGCGACCCGCAGGTACGGGAACAGCGGCGACGATCTCGCGAATGACCGTGATGCCCGTGACACCCCGAGACATCGCGTCCGGCCTCAGCATCACCCGGTGCGACAGCACCGGCTCGGCAACCGCTTTGACGTCGTCGGGCGTCGCGTATTCGCGACCCTGACTGGCCGCACGCGCCCGCGTCGCGCGCGACAACTGCAGCGTCGCCCGCGGCGAGAGGCCCAGCAGCAGTGCCGGGTGTCGCCGGCTCGCTTCGGCGAGATCGACCATGTATCCCTGCAGCGTGAGGGCCAGGTGCACCGTGCGAACCGCTTCGATCAGGGCCATGACCTCTTCGGTGGTGACGACCGCTTGCAAGTCGTTCATCGCCGTGTTGCTGCCGTGGGTCTGCACGATCCCGAGTTCAGCCTGGCGATCCGGGTAGCCGAGCGACAGCCGCATCAGGAAGCGGTCGAGTTGGCTCTCCGGCAGGCGGTACGTGCCCTCTTGCTCGACCGGGTTCTGGGTGGCGATGACCATGAAGGGCTCGGGAAGCATGTGGCTGGCGCCGTCCGCGCTGACCTGCCGTTCCTCCATCGCCTCGAGCAGTGCTGACTGCGTCTTCGGTGATGCTCGGTTGATCTCGTCGGCCAGCACGATGTTGGCGAACAGCGGGCCGCGTTGGAAGACGAACGACTCGCTCGAGCGTTGGAAGATGCTGACGCCGACCAGGTCGGCCGGCAGCAGGTCAGGGGTGAACTGCACACGCTTCCACGTGCAGTGCACCGATGCTGCCATCGCCTTGGCGAGGCTGGTCTTGCCCACGCCCGGCACGTCTTCGATGAGGAGGTGGCCTTCAGCCAGCAGACACGAGACGGCGAGATCGATCGCATCCTTCTTGCCCTGCACGACCCGAGCGATGTTGCTCGTAATTGCATCGAAGAGCGATGCGAAGGTTCGAGTTGTCTCTGTCTGGATCGCCGTCACGGGTGGAAGGGTAGACGGCGCACAGCGGAATGCAATGGCGGGACGCTACGGTCTGGCCGCGTGACTCGCTGCTACCTCGCTGTCGATGTCGGTGGCACGAAGCTTGCCGCAGGCGTCGTTGATGAATCTGGGCAGATCCTGGTGCGCGACCGCCTGCTGACGCCACCACGCGACGTGTGGCCGACGTTGTCCCGATTGATCCTCCGCGTGGTGGCGGCGGCGCCCACGGAGTTGGTGGGGTGCGGCGTCGGATGCGGCGGACCGATCGACCCGGCAACGCGAACCGTGTCGCCACTGTACATACCCAGCTGGGTCCACTTTCCGCTGGCCGCCGAGTTGGAGGAACTGGTTCAGCTTCCAGTTGCGGTCGACACCGACGCTCGGGCCCTGGCCCTGGCGGAGGCGTGGTGCGGCGGAGCCGTGGGCGTCACCGACTTCATCGGCGTGGTCATGGGCACAGGCATCGGCGGGGGAGTCGTCAGTGGTGGTCAGTTGCTGCAGGGACGCGTCGGCAACGCCGGCTACATCGGCCACGTTGTGGTCGAGCCCGATGGACGGCCCTGCATCTGTGGTGGCAAGGGTTGCCTGGAGGCGTACTGCGGAGGTCGAGCGATCGAGGCCGAGACGGGTCGGCCTCCCCAGCGGGCCCCCGCTGCAATCGTCGAGCGCACCGGCGTGATGGTCGGCCGGGCGCTGGCTTCGGTGGGGGCGCTGTGCGATCTCAAGCTGGCGATCGTCGGAGGCTCGGTGGCCCTCGGCTTCGGTGAGCCGTTCTTCCGGGCCGCACAGGACGAGCTCGACAAGCGGGCCCGTCTGCCGTTCACCAGCGGCTTTCAGATCCAGCCAGCGGCGTTGGGCCAACGGGCCCCGCTGATCGGCGCCGCGGCCTTGGCACGACAGCCGAACGCATGAGTCTCCGGTGCTGTCGCTCGGATCAAGAGCTGAGCGCTACCGGCGGGTAACCTACGACCATGCGCCCCACGTACTCCGCCGATGCCGTGGCCTATCGCGAGAAGGTCCAGGCATTCCTGGCCGAGAAGCTGCCCGCCAAGTGGCGGGGGATCGGTGCGCTGGAGGGCGATGAGCTCAGCGCGTTCGTGAAGGAGTGGCGCACGACGTTGTACACCGCCGGCTATCTGGCACCCGGATGGCCGATCGAGTACGGCGGTGCCGGCTTGTCGGCCCTCGAGCAGGTCATCATCGCCGAGGAGTTCGCCAAGGCAGGCGTGCCGACCGGCGGGCCGAACGACGTGTTCGGCATCCAGATGCTCGGCAACACGTTGTTGCAATGGGGCACCGACGAACAAAAGGACCGGTACCTGCCGCGCATCTTGTCGGGCGACGACACGTGGTGCCAGGGCTACTCGGAGCCCAACGCCGGCAGCGATCTGTCGAACGTCGGGCTGCGCGGCGTGCTCGACGGTGATCAGTGGACGCTCAACGGTCAGAAGATCTGGACATCGGCCGGCCACCTCGCTGATCACATCTTCACCCTGGTCCGTACCGATCCCGACGCGCCGCGGCACAAGGGCATCTCGTTCATCCTGGTCGACATGCGCCAGCCCGGCATCGAGGTCCGCCCGATCAAGATGATCTCGGGCGAGAGCGAGTTCAACGAGATCTTCTACACCGATGCCACGGCGCCCAAGGACGAGGTCGTCGGCGGCGTCAACAACGGCTGGGCGGTGGCGATGACCCTGCTCGGATACGAGCGCGGCGAGGCTGCGGCGACGGTGCCCATCCGGTACCAGGCCGAACTCGACCGACTGTTGTTGTTGGCGAAGGAGTCGGGTGTCATCGACGACCCGATCATTCGTCAACGGCTGGCGTGGTGTTACGCCAAGGTCCAGATCATGCGGTACAACGGCATGCGCACGCTGACGAAGTTCCTGCAGGGGCATCACCCTGGGCCCGACGCGGCGATCTCCAAGCTGTACTGGAGCGAGTACCACAAGGTCGTCACCGAGTTGTCGCTCGACATCCTCGGGGCCAACGCCATGACACCGTCGGGCCGGCACCCGTCGACGGCCTTTCAGACCGACGACGCCGGCGCGCCGAACAGCACAGCGAGTTGGGTCGGTACGTTCCTCAACGCCCGAGCCGGCACGATCTATGCGGGCTCGTCGCAGATCCAGCGCAACATCGTCGGCGAGATGGTCCTCGGGCTACCGAAAGAACCCAAGGCCCCAGAGCCGAAGGCGTCCGAGACCCGGTGAGTCCGTGGGCGGTGTTGCGCTGCGGCGGGGTGGTGGTTGTGCATCCTTCGCTGTGGCTCACCTCGCTCCGTCAGTACCGCGTGGCGGTGCCGCGACGCTGGTGGGCACGTCGTCCGTTCCTGCCGATTCCGCCCGGCGACTACGTCCGATTCCGTCTGCAGACCCAATATGGGTCGACGAACCATCGCATCGAGGCCGTCGATGTGCTGAACTACCTCTCATGGTGCAAACTTCACCGCGCGTTGGCTTCTTGATACCGCCTGGCGCGTGCGGGAATTCGCTCGCGCCCGACGGCAGGCATCGGTAGGGTCTGACGTCATGAGGAGCGCGCTGGTGTTGAACGCAACGTACGAGCCGCTCTCCGTCGTGCCCTCCCGCCGCGCGGCGTGTCTCGTGTTGGCCGACAAGGCCGACATCGTCGAGGACGACGGAACCCACCTGCACTCCGAATCGCTCAGCATTCCGAACCCGGTGGTGATCCGTCTGCGCTACGTCGTCAAGGTGCCGTACCACCGTCGAACGGCGATGTCTCGACGCGCCGTGTTCGTGCGCGACGAGCACTGCTGCCAGTACTGCGGCGACATGGCCGACTCGATCGATCACATCATGCCCCGGTCGCGCGGTGGGCAACACATCTGGGAGAACGTCGCCGCGGCCTGCCGGCCGTGCAATCTTCGCAAGCGCGACCGGACTCCCGACGAAGCAGGCATGCATCTGGCCAGACCTGCTCGAGCGCCGAAGGAACTGGCCTGGATCTCCGTGTCGGTCAACCGCGTCCCGGAGGCGTGGAAGCGATATCTCGCGCTCGCCAGCTGACGATGGCGCCGTGGCGCGTGCAGCATCATTCCGGCGACGTCGGTGCGTTCCACGCACGCAGCATGCCCGCAGGTCGTACCGCGACGTTCTTTCGCGCCGATTCGCCAACGCTGGTGCTCGGGTCGTCGCAACGGCGTGACTCGGTCGACGACGAAGCGGCGGCACAGCACGGGGTGGATGTCGTTCGCCGACGATCGGGGGGTGGCGGCGTGTTGTTGTGGCCGGACGAGTTCGTCTGGCTCGACCTCGAGATTCCGGCCACCGACGCGTTGTGGAGCAACGACATCGGGCGTTCGATGTGGTGGGTCGGGGAGTTCTGGCGTGCCGCGCTGGCGGACTCCGAGCCACGTGCATCCGTCCACCGGGGGCGCATGCAACGCACGCGTTGGTCATCCGATGTCTGCTTCGCGGGAACGGGTCCCGGTGAGGTCATGGTCGACACGGCCAAGCTGGTAGGTATCTCCCAGCGCCGAACTCGCGAGGCGGCCAGGTTCCAGTCGATGGTGCACCTTCGATGGCGTCCCGAGGTTGTCGCTTCGCTGATCGCCGACAAACCGCCGATCGCGGATCTGGTGCCCATCGTGAGGACCGCCGCGGCCTCGGCCGATCACATCGTCGCCGGCCTCACCGCTGTCCTCCACCAGCTCTAGCTAGACGCAACGTCCCGGCGTCGGAACGGGGGCCGTTCGGACTCTGGTACGTTGCGGTCGTTCGAGGGAATGGGAGGGGCCATGACCACTGGTTTG
>JAYVOI010000262.1:0-8847 GCA_043758005.1 Ilumatobacteraceae bacterium | reverse complement strand
TACGACCTGTTGTTCGAGGTCGGGTTCCGCGACATCACCGGGTACAACGCCGCGTACGACCGCGGCGAGCTGAAGCCGGAGCCGGGGTCTGATCGCCATTTCGAGCGGCTGCCGTACATCGTCATCATCGTCGACGAGCTCAATGACCTGATGATGGTCGCCGCCCGTGACGTGGAGGAGAGCATCACCCGTATTGCTCAGAAGGCGCGTGCCGTGGGCGTGCACCTGATCGTCGCCACGCAGCGTCCGTCGGTCAACGTGATCACCGGCGTGATCAAGGCCAACATCCCGGCTCGTGCCGCCTACGCCGTCAACAGTCTCACCGACAGCCGCGTCATCCTCGACCAGCCGGGCGCCGAGAAGCTGGTCGGCAAGGGCGACATGTTGTTGCTGCCGGGGAACTCCAACGTCTCGCAACGCATCCAGGGCTCGTTCGTCAGCGAGGAAGAAGTGCGCAAGGTCGTTGCCCATTGGCGGCGTCAGGCGCCCGAGGTGGTCTACGTCAGCGGCGTCGAGGGTGACGACGAAGGTGTCCACGGCAGCGGGCTGTTCGGAGCGGTCAGTGGCGACGAGGACGAGGACGAGACGTTGTTGCGTCAGGCGATGGAGCTCGTGGTGCGCAGCCAACTCGGCTCGACCTCGATGCTGCAGCGCAAGTTGAAGGTCGGCTTTGCGCGCGCCGGGCGGCTGATGGACCTGCTCGAGCAGAGCGGCGTCGTCGGGCCGAGCGAAGGCTCGAAGGCGCGGTCCGTGATGATGACGGTCGAGGAGTTCGAGCTGCTGCAACAAGCCTCGCGCAACCGCGAGAGCTGACTCGCGGTTGGCGGCTCACCGCTCTGGCACTGAACGACACCGAGGCGAGCAGCGCGCTCAACCCGGTGATCAGCCCGACGCTCGACGGCCGGTGCCAACGCACGACCTTGCAATGGCCAACCGCACCCGGGACGCAGGGCTGCACCATCACGGTGCACATCACCCAGCCCTGCAGTCTGTGGCGCAGGTCATCGGACGGTGTGTGGCGATCGATGAAACGACCGCGCTCGTCGGTTCGGACGAGGGCGCAGTACATCCCGAGGATCTCGGGGACGTGGTCGTCTGGCACGACCGTCTCGACGCCACGACCACGTCGACATCGATGCCGGGTACATCCTTGATCGTGCCGGCGATCATCAGGTCGGGCTCGGTTCGTTGGGGGAAGTTGGCGTCCATGTCGATCAGGACCCGACAGCGGGCCCGCGGATACGGCGCAATCCGGCAATGCACGAACTCACCGAGATCACCGCCGGCCTCCGCTTCCCCGAAGGACCGATCGCCATGCCTGACGGATCGGTGATCCTGGACGAGATGTTCGGGCCGAGGCTGACGCGTGTCAGCCCCACGGGCGAGAAAGAGCGATCGCCGACATCGCCGGTGGTCCGAATGGCGCTGCGATCGGTCCCGACGGCGCCCTGTACCTGTGCAACAACGGTGGGTGCTTCACACCCGTGGATCTCGGCGGCTTGTTGCTCCCCGGTCCGCACGATCCATCGCGGTACATCGGTGGGCGGGTCCAGCGCGTCGATCTGTCGACCGGAGCCGTCACCGACCTGTACGACGAGTGCGATGGGCGACCGTTGCGGGCCCCGAACGATCTCGTCTTCGACGCCCACGGCGGCTTCTGGTTCACGGATCACGGCATCCGCGATGGTGAGGCCCGCACGAGCGACCTCACCAGCATCTACTACGCCAAGGCGGACGGCAGCTACATCAGCGAGCAGGTGCATCCCGTCGAGGCGCCCAACGGGATCGGACTGTCACCCGATGGCTCGACGCTGTACTGGGCCGAGACCTTCACCGGGCGTGTGTTCCGGCGCACGATCGCTGCGCCCGGCGAGCTGGCACCGGCCGCACCGCTCGACCCCAGCGTGTGCCTCGCCGGCCTGCCCGGATACCAGCTGCTCGACTCGCTGGGCATCGACGGTGCCGGCAACGTGTGCGTCGCCACGCTGGTCAACGGCGGGATCACGATCATCTCGCCCGATGGCGCGTCGATCAGCCACCTCCCGACCGGCGACTTGCTGACCACCAACATCTGCTTCGGTGATCGCGACGGCAGCGGCGAGTACCGCGACGCCTACGTCACCGCGTCGGCAACCGGCAAGCTGCTGCACACGCGTCGGGAGCACCGCGGCCTGCGCCTCAACTACCTCTAACTCATGGCGGCACCGCGATCTTGCGGAAGACTGAACACTTCCAGCGTTTACACGGCCACTCTTTGCGGCGTACTGTCCGACACGTGCAACTCTTCTGGACCTACACGCCGTCCCCGGTAGACAGAGGCGCCGCCGAAACGTGGATCAATTCGAACGACTGCAGTGTCGTCGACATGATCGCCATCGGTGCGCACTCTTTGGCCACCACCGCCAATCGACTCGAAGGTGCACCGCCTCCCGCGGTCACCATCAAGCGACACTTCGATCTCGGCGCCGACCTGGCGACCGCGCTCGTCGGTCTCCGTCTGCGGCTGCCACCGTCATACTGACCGAGCGGCCCGCGTCGATCACGCAGGCTTCGTCGCGATGATGATGGCGGTGTCGCCGGGCCAGTCCCACAACCGACCCGTCGCTGTTCTGTCACCGAGCAGCGCCCGCATGGCGGCGACGAAGCTGCCGAGCCGGTCGCCGAACAGGTGTGGTGCGGCGTACGACATCGACAGGTAGCCCGAGATCACCCCGTCGACATCTCGGGTCAGTTCCTCACGGCCTGGAGCGTGAACGGTGCGGGCGTGACCGAACCTCGTTCGCGCGAGCGCGGCTTCATACCGATCACTGGGCTGCCAACGCACCCCGCGACCAGCGCGGTAGTTGGGGCCGAGGTAGCCGGCGATGAGGTGCTGCACTTCACCGTCCGGAATCGGCGGATCGCTGGGCGCTGCGGGAAATGGGCGTGCCTCGATGTCGTGGGTCACGGCGACGAGCGCGCCGCCGGGAGCCAACAGGTCGTACACGGCTGCGGCGACGAGCTCGCGTTCGGTCCAGTGGAACGACTGGCCGAACATCACCAACAGCGCCGGCGCGAGCCCCAGCGAGGCGATGTCTTCGGCGCGGCCAAGCCGCCAATCGATCCCCTGGTGACCGCTCGCGAGGGAGTGGCGCTCGGCCTCGGCGAGCATGTCGGGATCGGGGTCGATCCCGATCACGGTGTCGAACAGCGCCGCCAACTGGACCGCGAGCACGCCGGGGCCGCATCCCACGTCGACCAGCGTGCCGTCCCCGTCCAGTCCGAGCTCGTGGACCAAGGTCGCAGGGAGATCGCTCGAGTACGGAGGCCTACCCCGCAGGTAGTGCGCCGCACAGCCCCGGTAGAGCAGCGGATCGGGCGCCACCCGGCAAGCGTACGGCTCGTGGCCGCACCACGACCGTCTCTGAGACGGTCAGCGTGTGACAGCCCCGCCGAACGCGGGTGGCGTCGGTAGCCTGATTGGTCGTGGCACAGCGGTTTTACGTCGAGACCCTCGGATGCCCGAAGAATCAGGTCGACAGCGACAAGCTGGTCGGCACGCTGCTGGCCGACGGGATGACACCGACCGACGACGCCGCACTTGCCGATCTCGTCGTGGTCAACACGTGTGCGTTCATCGACGAAGCCCGCAAGGAGTCGATCGACACCATTCTGGCGTTGGAGGATCAACGCAAGGAGGGCGCTCGCCTGGTCGTGACCGGCTGCATGGCCGAGCGGTACGGCGACGAGTTGGCGGCAGCACTGCCCGAGGTCGACCAGGTCGCGGGGTTCGGTGTGCCGATCAACCTCGGCCGCAAGCCGCTGTCGGTCAGCGAAACGCCGATCCCGATGCTCGACCTGTTGAACCTGCCGAGGCCGAAGTCGGCGAGCCCGTGGGCCTACATCAAGATTGCCGAAGGCTGCGACCGCAGTTGCGGCTTCTGCGCCATCCCCTCGTTCCGTGGCCCGCAGCGCAGTCGCGATGTGTCGTCGATCCTCGACGAGGTCGAGCAACTCGAAGCGCAAGAGATCGTGCTCGTCGCCCAGGACCTCGCCAGCTACGGCAAGGATCGCCCCGACGAGCTCGGCGCCGGCTCGATCGTGCCGCTGGTGAAGGCGGTCAGCGCCGTGGCGCCGTGGACGCGCCTGCTGTACCTGTATCCCAGCGACCTCACCGATGAGTTGATCGACGCGATCTTGGCCACGGGCGTGGCGTACTTCGACCTCTCGCTGCAGCATGTCAGCAAGCCACTGCTGCGACGCATGCGCCGGTGGGGTGATGGCGATCGGTTCCTTCGTCGCATCGCCGACATCCGCGAACGGCAGTCCGACGCAGCGTTCCGCAGCAACTTCATCGTCGGGTACCCCGGCGAGACCGAAGAGGACCACGACCAACTGCTTCGATTCGTCGAGCAGGCCGAGCTCGACTGGTGTGGCTTCTTCCGCTACAGCGCCGAGGAAGGCACCTACGCCATGGGTCTCGACGGCGCCGTCGAGACAAGCCTGATGAACGAACGCCTGGCCGAGCTTCGTGAGCTGCAGGACGACATCACCGCCCGCCGGCGCGACGCCTTGATCGGCACGACCCTGAACGTCTTGGTCGACGAAGCGGGGGTCGCCCGCAGCAGCCGTGAAGCGCCGGAGATCGATGGCATCATCGAGGTGCCGAACCACTTGGCCGTCGGCGAGTTCCACACGGTGCGGATCGTTGACGCCATGGGGCCCGACCTCATGGCAGAATCGAACTGATGCCCGTCGATCCGTCCGCAGTGAAGACATGGGCAAATCTGGTCACCGTGGCGCGGGTGCTGATCGCGCCGTTCATGTTCGTGCTGATCCCCGACGAGCCCGGCGGGTCGTGGATCGCATTCGGGTTGTGGTTCGTGCTGTGCTCCACCGACGGGATCGACGGGTACCTCGCGCGGCGCCACGGCGCCACGACGGTGGGGGCCTTTCTCGACCCGTTGGCCGACAAGGTGTTGGTGCTGGGCGCGATGATCTTCCTGGTCAACAGCCATGTCTTTTGGATCCTGCCGGTCATCATCATCGCTGCGCGGGAGGTTGCGATCAGTCTGTACCGCACGTTCGTCGGCGCCAAGGGCGTCAGTGTCCCGGCCAGCAAGATCGCCAAGCTGAAGACCGTGACGCAACAACTGTCGGTCGGCTTCGCGATTGCGCCGCTGACGGCGATCGACGCCAAGTGGCTGTGGAACGGCCTGCTGTGGATCTCCGTTGCGTTGGCCGTGATCAGTGGTGGTCAGTACATGTGGCGGGCGCGTCGACCGAGGGCGACCGCGAATGCGATGTGACGTCGTCGCGGTCGGAACGGAGCTGCTGCTCGGTCAGATCGTCGACACCAACAGCGCATGGCTTGGCGAGCAACTCGCCGCCAACGGCATCAACTCGCTGTTGCAGGTGAAGGTCGGCGACAACCTCGGTCGCGTGGAGTCCGTGTTGCGCGCCGCGCTGGTCGACGCCGACGCCGTCATCATGTGCGGCGGGCTCGGCCCGACGCACGACGACCTGACGCGCGAGGCCATCGCTGCGGTGATGGGTGTCGAGTTGCGACCCGACGAGGCGGTCGCCGAGGTGATCACCAACATGTTCGCGTCGCGAGGTCGCTACATGGCGGCCAACAACCTTCGCCAGGCGCTGGTGCCGGAGGGCGCGACCATCATTCCCCAGACCCGGGGTACCGCGCCCGGCCTGATCTGCCCGGTCACGATCGCCGGCGTCGACAAGGTCGTGTACGCCGTGCCGGGCGTGCCCCACGAGATGAAGGAGATGGTCGAGCGCGCCGTGCTGCCCGACATGCGCCGCCGATCGGGCGATACCGGTGTGATCGTCAGCCGCACCCTGCGCACGTGGGGTGAGAGCGAGAGCGGGCTCAATGAGCGGCTCGATCCGGTGATCGCCCGGCTCGACGAGACCGGCAACCCGACGTTGGCGTTTCTCGCCAGCGGATGGGAGGGACTGAAGGTTCGGCTCACGGCCAAGGCGGCCACGCCGGCGGAGGCCGAGTCGTTGCTCGACACCTGGGACGCCGAGGTGCGGGCGGTGGTAGGCGAGCACGTCTTCGCGGTCGACGACGAGAACATGGAGTCCGCGACACTGGCACTGATGCGTGGCCGCGGTGTGACCCTCGCACTGGCGGAGTCGGTCACCGGTGGGCTCGTCGCCGGTCGATTGACCGGTGTGCCAGGAGCCAGCGACGTCCTGCGCGGCGCGGTCGTGTCGTATGCCAGCGAGGTGAAGTTCGATCTGCTGGGCGTGCCCGAGGGGCCCGTCGTCAGCGAAGCGGCTGCAGCGGCGATGGCCACCGGCGTACGCCGCGTGCTCGGTGCAGATGTTGGTCTGGCGTTGACCGGCGTTGCCGGGCCGACCGAGCAGGACGGAATGCCCGTCGGCACGCTGTGTGTGGGAATCGACGACGGCTCGGTCGTGGTCGCCCGAACGTTTCGACTACCCGGTCAACGCGAGCAGATGCGCCAGATGAGCGTCATCACGGCCCTCGATTTCCTCCGCCGCCACTTGCTCGCCGGCGAATAGGCTCACGGCCACGCCCTCGTAGCTCAACGGATAGAGCAGCGGGTTTCTACCCCGTAGGTTGGGAGTTCGATTCTCTCCGGGGGCGCTCGTCGACCGGCCACCGAAATGTCTGTGCGCGCACATAGAAGTTCCGCGCTTCTGTTCGCTCGCGCTGATCGACGAACTTGCAGCGCTGGGCGCGGAATGGGCCGATGCAGCCCATATCGGTGCCAGCGGTGATCAAACCCGGTCGCTCCCCGAACTGCCTGGCGATCGGCGCCTTCGCTTGAACTTTGTCGCTGGGAGGTCGCTAAGCGACCTGGGAGCGACAAGGGTTCGAAACACCGGCGCCGATTGCCCGATGTGGAGGAGCGGGCTGCTGCACTTCGCCACCACAAGATGTTGTGCCGAGTTGTACTCCATCATCTCACCTTGCTGCCGAACTCGACCGACGATGAGTGTGGCAGCAAACGAAGCGACTGTCTGGTCGGGTTTGCAACGATCTGACTGCCGTGCGCATCGATATTGCATGGAGTTGGAGACGAGCGAGTGGCCGCCGTCGCTGATCGCCAACTACCGCGAACATCGTGTGGCGCTCGTTCGTGTCGCCGCGCTCATCCTCGGCTCGCGTGGCCTCGCCGAGGAAGCGGTGCACGGCCGCATCGTGGGGAGCACCGGGATCACAGGGTTCTGCGGCGTTCATCAATCGGCCGACCCGATAGGCGAGGCATCGGCTACCTTCGCTGCATCTCGCACGCAAGGATCACGACATGAACGCCGACTCGTTTGCTGCTGCCCGGGCCGACCTCGAGCGGCTGGTCGCGCTGCGGTCGCAGCAGCGGCAGTGCTCGATCTCGTGGGGTGTCGTCGCCAACGGCGAGCTGGTCTTGACCGGAGCTCAGGCAGTGGCGCCGGATGCTCTGCCGACGGAACACACAGTCTTTCGCATCGCCTCGATGACCAAGAGCTTCACTGCCGCGGCGATCCTGCTGCTGCGTGATCGTGGTTTGCTGCGACTCGACGATGTGGTTGCCGACATTGCGCCGGAGTTCGCCGCTGTCGTCGGCCCAACGACCGACTCACCACCGGTCACGGTGCGTCATCTGTTGTCGATGGCCAGTGGGCTGACAACCGATGACGTGTGGGCCGATCGCCACGTCGACATCTCCGACGACGGGCTCGACGAGTTGCTGAGTCACGGGGCGGCGTTCGCCTGGGCGCCGCAGAGTCACGGCGAGTACTCGAACCTCGGGTTCGGCATGTTGGGGCGGCTGATCCCGCGCGTGACGGGGCGATCGGCGCGGGATTTCATCGACGACAACCTGTTGCGGCCGTTGGCGATGGATCGCACGACCTGGATACAACCACACCACGACGATTGGGCTCGGCCGTTCGACGTGGTCGACGACCAGCGTGTCGCCGACCTTCCGCCGCTCGGTGATGGGGCGATCGCCCCGATGGGTGGGCTGTGGTCGTGCGTCAAAGACCTGGCTCGGTGGGTGACGTGGCTCGACGACGCATTTCCGCCTCGTGACGGCGTCGATGACGGACCGCTGGGGCGCGCCTCGCGGCGCGAGATGCAGCAGATCCAACGGTCGTTCCCGACTGAGTACACCCCGGCCAGTGGTGAAGGTGACGAGGCCATACCGGAGCGGATCGACGGTCGCGGGTACGGCTTTGGATTGTTCGTCACCCACGACATCCGTTTCGAGCACTTCGTCTACCACTCTGGTGGCCTGCCGGGGTACGGGTCGAACATGCGCTGGCTGCCCGGCCGTGGCATCGGCGTGATCGCATTGGGCAACGCGACCTACGTGCCGATGTCGGTGATGGCCCGTCGCATGATGGAGGTCCTCGACGATCACGGCTTGGTCCCCGCGGTGGTTCGTCGCCCGAGCCCAGCGCTGCTGCACGCCGCCAAACGGCTTGCCGTGTTGTTGTCGGGTTGGACCGACGGCGCTGCGAACGATCTGTTCGCCGACAACGTCGCGCTCGACGAGCCGCTGGCCAGGAGGGCCGGTCAAGCCGAGTCGTGGACCTCCGCACACGGAAGTCTCGGCGTGGTCGATGTCGCAGCGGTCACGCCGATGCGCGGCGTCGTGACGTTGCGTCACGCCGACGGCACCGAACGGCAATTCGACCTGGAGCTGTCGCCGCACGTCCCGCCGAGACTTCAGCTGTACGAGGAGGTCGACGGGTAGGGATTCGGGCGATCTGGCCCTACCCTAAACAAGTCCGCAGTTCGAGCCGCATGAGGTCGTGTGTGAAGTTCAAAAAGGGCGACACCGTCATTTATCCCCAGCATGGCGCGTGCATCGTGCAGGGAACCAAGAAGATGGA
>JAYVOI010000261.1:0-8854 GCA_043758005.1 Ilumatobacteraceae bacterium | reverse complement strand
CCACGCCGCCGCCCTCGACCCCTGCGTGCATCAACACAGTGTGCCCAGCAGGCAGCAACGCGTCCGCGTCGTTGGTGAGGGCGATGGTCCGGCTGACGTCGCGGTGCGCGGCCAGCAGCGCAACCGTCTCGGCGCTGCCGCCAGTGGCCGTGATCCCGATCACGGTGACGTCGGGTGAGGGCGGCAGCGTGGCCTCGACCGATGCCGCCTCGGCCACGGCGTTGATGCCGTGTCGTCGAAGGCGACGGGCCATGACGTCGGCGGCGAACCACGACGAACCCATCCCCGTCAGCACGATCGGCCCGTTGCCGATCGGCGGCCACACCGGCAGGTGGTCGAGCAACCCCAGCAGCGTGGCGGGCTTGGCCTCGAGATCGGCGAGGAAGGCAGCCGGGTCCACGACCTCGAACCTACCGGCCGAGCAATCTCGGCAGCGCAGCATCGGCGACGTATCGCCAATGCGGCAGGTGATGGATCGAGTATGCGTATTCGTGCAGTTCCTGAGCGACTCGGAACGCAAGCAGCAACTCGTGGTCGACGGGGTGCACGGCCGAGTACTTGTCGAGCGCCGCCGCAGTCGCGGCTGTTGCGAACCGATCCACAGCGTCGGCGCGATCGGACCGTCGACGCTTCACCACGACGGCCCCGACGTGCTCGATCGATTGCACCAGTGAGGCAACGTCGCGAAGTGGCGACTGGGCCCGGGCCCGACCGCCGAGGTCCTGCAGCGGATTGCCGTCGAAGTCGGTGACCACCAGGATCTCGCCGGCGCGGAGGAACTGGCCGGCGTGCAGATCGCCATGGATGCGGTGACCGCGCACCGGCCCTGCGTCGTGCAGCGGCTGCAGCAGATCGGCCACCACTCGCTCGTCGAGCCACTCCAAACCGTCGAGCCGGTCCATTGCCAGCCGCAGATCGGCCATGGCCTGCACGGCCACGGACCCGAGCTCGACCGTCGACGGCTCGAGATCCTCGAGTGCGGCGTGCAGGCGAGCCACGATGCCACCCATCCTCCGAGCGGAGTCGACCAGGTCGGCGAGGTCGACCCGCCCGGCCAGCCACGCCTCCACATCGTCGACGTACCAGTCCCATCCGTCGAGTGCGCCGGGCAGGTACGCGGTGACAATCGCGTGCACCACGTCGGCGCGCTCGTCGACACCGAGGAACGCCGGCATCTCGTCGAACCCTGCCACCGTGAGGTGGCGGATCAGTTGCACGCCCGGGTGCGGCGAGGGCACCGGCGGGCGCAGCCATTTCACGACGGCCGCCTCGTCGACGACCACGCTGAGGTTGGTCTGGTCGACCGTGATCGGCCGCTCGACGCAACACTGCCGACCGAGCAACCGGGCAGCCAGTTCGATCGAGGCGCCCGGAGTCACGCTAGAACGGTAGCCATGGCCACCTTCTTGTTCATGCCAGAGAGCGCCTACGGGCCGACCAACAACTGCATCGGGATCGGCAACATCCTGCGCCAGCGCGGTCACACCGTGGTGTTCGCCACCGAGGCATCGTGGGCAGGACGACTGGCGCCGATGGGGTTCGTGGAGGACCTCGTCGACCTGGCTCCACCGCCGCCCGCCGATGCGCCGCAGCAGGCCGCCGGGCAGTTCTGGACCGATTTCATCCGCGAGACCAAGCCGGTGTTCCGCACCTCGACGTTCGACCAGTTGACCGGGTTCGTGCAACCGACCTGGCAAGCACTGATCGACGGCGCCATGTACTGCGAGCCGCAGTTGAAGGCCATCATCGAGCGGCAGCGACCCGACGTGATCATCGAGGACAACGTCAACTGCTTCCCGGCGTTGACTACTGCCGGCGTGCCGTTCGTGCGCATCGTCAGTTGCCAGCCACTGGAGATGAAGGGGCCCGACATCCCACCGACGTACAGCGGTTTGCCCGCCGACGATCGCTCGGAGTGGGATGCGTTCCGGACCGAGTACGACCGCGCACATCGGCCGATGTGGCAGGCCTACAACGAATGGGTCCAGTCGTGCGGCGCTCGCCCCTTGAACGACCTCGAGTTCATCCACGAGAGCCCCGATCTCAACCTCTACACCTATCCCGAGGTCATCGACTACACCGATCGGCGGCCACTCGGACCCACATGGCATCGCCTCGACTCGTCGGTGCGCACCACCGACGCGCCGTTCGAGGTGCCCACCAAGCTCGGTACCGACGGCGCGCTGATCTACCTCTCACTCGGTTCGCTCGGCTCTGCCGATGTCGAGTTGATGCAACGCCTGATCGAGGTGCTGGCCCACACGCCACATCGCTACATCGTGTCGAAGGGCCCGCTGCACGACACCTTCGCGCTCCCCGCCAACATGTGGGGCGACCAGCAGGTCCCGCAGACCACCGTGCTCCCCGAAGTCGACCTCGTCATCACCCATGGCGGCAACAACACCACGACCGAGTGCTTCCACTTCGGCAAGCCGATGGTGCTGTTACCGCTGTTCTGGGACCAGTACGACAACGCGCAGCGGGTGCACGAGACCGGCTACGGCGTGCGCCTGGCCACCTACGCCTTCGATGATTCGGAGCTGACCGGCGCCATCGACACGCTGTTGGCCGACGACTCGCTACAGACGCGAATGGCGGCGAACGCAGCGGTGATCCGCTCACGCGACGGCACCAAGCAGGCCGCGGATCTGATCGAACGCGTCGCCGGCTGAGTCCAGAATCGGCGTGTGGGATCCGCGTTAGGCTCGGTTCATGAGCGACCTCGGCGATCCCATCATCACCGTTGCGGCGAACGGTCCGTACCTGGTCTCGGGGGGTTTGCCGCTACGCCGGCGGCGCGACGTGCAGAGCGAGCTCGGCGAACCGATGACGTGGGCGACCACATCGACGCTGGAGACCAAGGACCGGTACGCGCTGTGCCGCTGCGGCCAATCCGGTAACAAGCCGTTCTGCGACGGCACTCACGCGCGCACCGGCTTCCAGGCCGACGACACGGCCGGCGGCACCTACGACGAGCGCGCCGAGGTGGTCGGTGGCGATGTCAACGTTCGGTACGACCAGGGCATCTGCGTGCACGCCGGGTTCTGCGGCACGGCCGTGACCAACGTGTGGGAGGAAGCCGCCAAGACCGGCGACACCGCGGCGCGAATGCACGCGATCTCGATGATCGAGCACTGCCCGTCGGGTGCGTTGACGTACCAACTCGACGGCGTGGACAACGAGCCGTTGATGCCGCAGGCGATCGGGGTCATCAGCGACGGTCCGCTGTGGATCACCGCGGCGGTGCCGATCATCAACAGCGACGGCACGCAACTCGAGGCGCGCAACCGAGTCACCCTGTGTCGCTGCGGCGCATCGGGCAACAAGCCGTTGTGCGACGGCGCCCACAAGGAGGCCGGCTTCTCCGAGCCATAGGCCCTGCTCTGCGGTAGAATGGCAACCTCTCCTGCCGGTCCCCAGCGACGTCCGACACAAGCGTTCATTTTCCAACTGCGAAGGATCGTCATGCCCACTGCAAAGCCTCGTCCAGCCACCAAGCGAGCCAAGGCTGCGGCAGCCGCCCTTGCCGAAGACCTCACCACCAGCGAGGGTGTCGCCAGGGCGATCCGCCTCGAGTCGATCGATCTGACCCCGTCGGTCAATCGCATCATGAATGCCGGTCTCCACGAGGCCGCATGCATGCGGGCAATCACTCTGTTCCGCGATTCTGTCGGCGTGCCGGGCGACCCGCACCGCCATCCCGACTATGCCATCGAGGCCGGCCGCAAGGTGCCCGAGACCGTCTGAATCAGACGATGACAGCGAGCCGCTCGACGGCTTGCACCACCACCGGATCGACGGTCACCGTGCCGCCTTCCACCGCACGCGCCAGGTCGACGCGCATCTCGTGCTCCCAGAACCGTTCGAGATGAGCGGTCACTGCGGCGACTGCCGTCTCGTCGGATTCGTGTGAGAACTGCCGGGCGATCTGGTTGGCCATCCGCACCAGCGCGCTGAGGCGGTGCTCGGGGTGATCGAGCTCCACCGTCGCCGCCGAGTGCCCCGGCGTGACCTGCACCGCGGTGACCTTGTACTCGGGGCAGTTCGTGGCCCAGTCGCTCCACTCCGTGGTGACCACGTTGGCGCCACTGACGGGGTGGTGGAAGGTTGTGTACACGACGCCTTGCGGCATGCGATCCGACACCATCGCGTGCAGCGTGGTAGCGCCGACCCGACTGGCCAGGGTGACCTCGTCGCCGTCGCCGATGCCGCGCTCTTCGGCATCGTGAGGATGGATCTCGAGGATGTCCTCCGGGTGCCACACGACGTTGTCGGTGCGCCGCGTCTGGGCCCCGACGTTGTACTGGCTGAGGATCCGGCCGGTGGTGAGCAGTAGGGGGAACCGCCGGCTGCTGCGCTCCTCGGTCGGCACGAACGGCGTGGCGTTGAACTTGCCGAGACCGCGCACGAAGGTGCCCTCGTGCATGATCGGCGTGCCCAGCGGGCGCTGCGTGTTGCACGGCCACTGCACACTGCCGACCTCGTCGAGCTTGGCAAACGACACACCGGCGAACGTCGGCGTCAACTGGGCGATCTCGTCCATGATCTGGCTCGCCTCGTCGTAGTGCATCGGCGCACCGAGCGCGGCCGCAAGCTCGCAGGCAACTTCCCACTCCTGCTTCCCACATCGCGAACGCATCACCGGGCGCACCCGGTTGATGCGGCGCTCAGCGTTCGTGAACGTGCCGTCCTTCTCCAGGAACGACGTGCCCGGCAAGAACACATGGGCGACCTTGGCCGTCTCGTTGACGAACAGGTCCTGCACGATCAGTAGCTCCAGGGAGCGCAGTGCGGTCATGACATGCACGGTGTTGGGATCGCTCTGGGCGATGTCTTCGCCCTGCACGAACAAGCCCTTGAAGTGGCCGTCGATGGCCGCATCGAACATGTTGGGGATGCGCAAGCCGGGCTCGGACTGGATCTCGTGACCCCACAGCTCCTCGAACATCGTGCGCACGCCGTCGTCGCTGACGTGGCGGTAGCCCGACAGCTCGTGCGGGAACGAACCCATGTCGCACGAGCCCTGCACGTTGTTCTGGCCGCGCAGTGGGTTGACGCCGACGCCATCGCGGCCGAGGTTGCCGGTGGCCATGGCGAGGTTGGCCATGCCCATCACCATCGTGCTGCCCTGGCTGTGCTCGGTCACGCCGAGGCCGTAGTAGATCGCCGCGTTGCCACCCGTGGCATAGAGGCGCGCCGCGGCGCGAAGTTCGGCCGCAGGCACACCCGTGTGCAGTTCGGTCGCCTCGGGACTGTTCTCGGGAAGCGCCACGAAGGCGGCCCACATCGCAAAGTTGGCCGGCTCGCAGCGCTCGGTGACGAACTGGTGATCGACGAGATCCTCGGTGACGATCACGTGCGCCAGCGCATTGACGACGGCCACGTTGGTGCCGGGGCGCAGCTGCAGGAAGTGCTCCGCTTCAACATGGGCGCTGCGAACCAGGTCAATGCGGCGCGGGTCGACGACGATCAGCTTGGCGCCGTCGCGGAGGCGTTTCTTCATGCGTGACGCGAAGACCGGGTGGGCGTCGGTGGGGTTGGCACCGATCAGCAAGATCGTGTCGGCCTGCTCGACCGACTTGAAGTCCTGCGTACCGGCCGATGTGCCGAACGCCGAGTTGAGCCCGAAGCCCGTCGGCGAGTGGCAGACGCGGGCGCAGGTGTCGACGTTGTTGTTGCCGAACGCCGTCCGCACCATCTTCTGCACGACGAAGACCTCTTCGTTGGTGCAACGCGACGAGGTGATGCCGCCGATTGCGGCATTGCCGTGTCGGGCCTGGATGTCGAGCAACTTGGCCGCGGTGTAGGCGATCGCTTCGTCCCACGACACGATCTGCCACGGGTCGTCGATGTGCTCGCGGATCATCGGCTCGAGCATGCGGTCGGGGTGGCTGGCGTACCCCCAGGCGAACCGGCCCTTGACGCACGAGTGGCCTTCGTTGGCGCCGCCGTTCTTGTACGGCACCATCCGCACGACCTGCTCGCCCTGCATCTCGGCCTTGAACGAGCAGCCGACGCCACAGTACGCGCACGTCGTCAACACGGTTCGGCGCGGTTGGCCGAGCTCGATGACCGTGTTCTCCGTCAGCGTCGCGGTCGGGCAGACCTGTACGCACGCTCCGCACGACACGCACGGCGAATCGAGGAACGAACCGTTGGCGCCGGCAGCGACCCGGGAGCCGAAGCCGCGGCCCTCGATCACCAGCGCGAAGGTTCCCTGCACTTCCTCGCACGCACGCACGCAGCGCGAGCACACGATGCACTTCGACGAGTCGAAGGTGAAGTACGGGTTGGAGGTGTCCTTCTCCAGGCCGAGGTGGTTGTCGCCGGCGTAGCCGTAGCGCACCTCACGCAAGCCCACAGCGCCGGCCATGTCTTGCAGCTCGCAGTCGCCGTTGGCGGCACAGGTGAGGCAGTCGAGCGGGTGATCGCTGATGTACAGCTCCATCACCCCGCGACGCAGCCGCTCGAGCTTGGGTGATTGCGTGGTGACCTGCATCCCGGGTGCTGCCGGGGTGGTGCACGAGGCGGGGGTGCCCTTGCGACCATCGATCTCGACCAGGCACAGTCGGCACGAGCCGAACGCGTCGAGGCTGTCGGTGGCGCACAGCTTGGGCACGTCGACGCCGGCAAGCGCTGCGGCGCGCATGATGGAGGTGCCCTCAGGCACCAGCACCGTCTGCCCGTCGATGGTGATGTCGACCGTTGCCGGCGCTGGCTCGCGCAGCCGTCGGTCGGGGGCCGGTGTGCCGAGGTCGCGATCGCTGGCGAGAGCCAGGTCTGAGACCCCGGTGAGCACGGACATGCTGAGCGTCATACGGTCGCTCCTACTGGATGGTGGAAATCGTCGGTGAAGTGGGTGAGTGCGCTGCGCACCGGCAATGGTGTGAGGCCGCCCATCGCGCAGAGCGAACCATCAGCCATCACCTCGCACAGGTCGACGAGCGTGGCGATGTCGGCGTCGCGGTCGCCCGCGTCGCCGGCGACGATCTTGTCGATCAGTTCCACGCCGCGGGTGCTGCCGATGCGACACGGTGTGCACTTGCCGCACGATTCGATCGCGCAGAACTCCATCGCGAAGCGGGCCTGGGCGGCCATGTCGACCGTGTCGTCGAACACGACGATTCCGCCGTGACCGAGCAGCGCGTCGGCGGCGGCGAACGCCTCGTAGTCCATTGGCAGGTCGAGTCGCTCGCTGGGCAGGTACGAGCCGAGCGGACCACCGACCTGGATGGCGCGCACCGGGCGGCCGCTCTCGGTGCCGCCGCCGAGATCCTCGACCAGTTCGCCCAACGTGATGCCGAACGCGGTCTCGATGATGCCGCCGCGTGCGATGTTGCCGGCCAACTGGAACACCTGGGTGCCGCGACTGCGCCCGACACCCAAGGCGGCGTACCCGGCAGCGCCGTCGGCCAGGATCGCCGGCACGGTGGCCAGGCTGATCACGTTGTTGACCACAGTGGGCTTGCCGAACAGGCCCTCCAAGGCCGGCAGCGGCGGCTTGGCGCGCACGACGCCGCGCTTGCCCTCCAGGCTCTCCAACATGGCGGTCTCTTCGCCACAGATGTATGCGCCGGCGCCCACACGAACGTGCACCCGGAACGCGAAGCCGCTGCCCAGCACGTTCTCGCCCAACCAGCCCTTCGACTCGGCGGCGGCGATCGCGGCGCGCAGCGCCTCGGTGGCGTCGGGGTACTCGCTGCGCATGTAGATGAAGCCGTCGTTGGCACCGACTGCCCATCCGGCGATCGTCATGCCCTCGATCACCGTGAACGGGTCGCCTTCGAACAGCATGCGATCGGCGAACGTGCCGCTGTCGCCTTCGTCGGCGTTGCACGCGATGTACTTCGTCGGGCCGGCAGCGCCGAGCACCGTGCGCCACTTGATGCCCGTGGGGAACGCCGCGCCGCCTCGGCCACGCAGGCCGCTGTCGGTCACCTCGGTGACGACTTCACCGGGCTGCATGGCGAGGGCGCGCCGCAGCCCGACCAGCCCACCGTGGGCCTCGTAGTCGTCGGTCGAGCGCGGGTCGACCACGCCGACGCGCTGGAAGGTGATGCGCTGTTGCCGAACCATCCACGGCATCTGCTCGGTCGGGCCCAACCGCAACGGATGATCGCCACCGGTCTGCACGCCACTGGCGATCAAGCTCGGTACGTCGGCCGCGCTGACGGGGCCATACGCGATGCGACCCTGCTCGGTTACCACTTCGATCATCGGCTCGAGCCACAACATGCCGCGCGAGCCGTTGCGCACCACGCGCACATCGGGTTGGCCGGCGAACGCCGCGGCGACCTCGTCGGCGCCGGCCGCACGCGCTGCCGCATCGACGGGGACGTAGATCACGGTGCCGTCGCCCGTCGACTCGGTCGCCGGACCCGGCGCGATCTGCTGGGCGGCACGATTGATGATCGTGGCAATGCGAGCCTCGTCGACCCGGCCGTACAGGTGGCCGTCGACTGCGACGGCGGGTCCGAGCGCACAGTTGCCGAGACAGAACACCTCCTCGACTTCGACAGCGACACCGGTTGCCAGTTGGGTCGCCGCAGCAAGCAGACCGTTGCCGCCGCGGGCCTGGCAGGCCTCCGCGCGGCAGACCTGCACGATGGGCCCCGACGGCTTGGTCGTGCGGAAGTCCTTGTAGAAGCTGATGACGCCGTGCACCTCGGCCACCGATTGGTTGAACACATCGGCCAGCACCGGAATCGCCTCGTGGTCGATGTACCCGAACTCGTGCTGCAAGGCGTGCAGGGCAGGCATGAGGCCACCCGGCCAGTCGGCGAAGGGACGCACGACCGCGTGCAGGTCGGCTGGGGGCGAGGTCGCATCCACAGACGTCGATCGTACGCCAAAA
>JAYVOI010000260.1:0-8868 GCA_043758005.1 Ilumatobacteraceae bacterium | reverse complement strand
CGGAACGCCACCGCCTTCTGGATGAAGATCTCCGAGATCTCCTTGCCGAACAGCGGCTCGATCTGGTCGATCTGGTTGTCGGCGGCCTTCACGATCTTTTCGTTGATCCGGTCTTCCATCGACTTGTTGCGGAACGAGAACGTGGCCGACGCCCAGTTGCCGGCGTATTGCTTCATCCCGACCAGGAACGAGACGTACTGCGGTCGAAGTGCGCCGAGGATGATCGGTGCGAGGGCGACGCACAGCACGATCACCAGCAGGTACGGCGTCATGTCGCCGACCCCGTACCCGTCACCGGCGCGGAAGTTGCCGAACAGGAACGCGACAACGAACATGAAGAACACGTTCCACTCCAACGGCACCGCCAACGGAATGGTGGAGATGATGAAGGTGTGGAGCATCCAGATCGAAACGATGGCGATCCAGGTCAACCACGGCCACGGAGAGAACAACAGCACGAGCGGCATCACAAATTCGCAGGTCGTGCCACCGATGTGGGCCAGGGCGTGGGTCATCTTTGACGGCCGGAGGTCGTTCGGGTAGTCCCTCACCGTCGCCTTCCGGAATCGCTGGGACACCATCCAGGGGGTGTTCTGCACCATGATCGCCACCGTCGAGGGGAAGCCGTGCTGCAGCTTCGAGAAGCCGGCGCCCATCCAGATCACCACGATGGCGATCTTGGCGCCGACGATCATGTCGTGAAAGTTATGGAACAGCCCGAAGTACAACATGGTCGGCACGTACTGCTCGGAGCGCGCCGACAAGAACACGACCTTGTCGCGGAACCCCATCAACACGATCAGGCAGCAGTAGGTCACCAGGGCCCACCGCGGCATGACGCCGGCCGATCCCTCGGGCAGCCCGGCGACATGCTGACCTGACAGGAACATCATCATGACCAACCAGAACACGATGAACTTGTAGAGGCCGGAGTCCCACGGCGTGCGCCGGTTGCCCTTGGTGAACGGGACGTGGTTCGGGTACGGAGGAACCCGCAAGGTGTCGTTCTGCCACCAGTACAGGATCCCGCCGATCGGCGGATCGAAGTGGAAGGCCAACGGGCCGCACGTCGCGGCCAGCCCCACGATCTCCAACAGGATCGTCCAGATCATCAGCTTCTGGTACAGGATCGGCTGGTGCCACCAGTCGGCGATGTTGTTGAACTCGAGGCCGCGCGTGAACGCGCCGGCGAAGATCAACCCGAACAACGCGTAGTAGAAGATCTTCCACACGTAGAAGATGACCGTCTGCTTCGGGGTGCCGAAGCCGTACTTCACCCAGTGGAGCTGCAGCATCTTCATCCGTTCGAAGAACGGGATCGCGGCGAACTCGTCGAGGGCGACGGGTGGGAGCTCTGCGGTGCGGTAACCCATGGTCAGTTATCTCCTCGCCCGTTGCGACCAGTCGCGCCGCTGCTGTTCGGCGTCGAAGTAGTACTCATCATCTTCTTCCCTCCTGGTGGAGACGGTCTTCCCTGTGAGACGGTGCAACTCACGCTCGCGCACTCGCTGGCGCCTCCACTGCTTCTTCTTGTTCTTCCGGCGTAGCCGCTCGAGGTGGTCCTCCTCGGTCTCGGAGGTACCGCGCATGTAGGCGTCCTCGATCTCGTCGAGGCGTTTGATCGCCTCGGCGGCGGGGAGTTCGAGCAGGATCTGGCCACGCGCCATCAGGTACATGCGATCGGCGTACTTCAAGGCCTTGTGAGCGTGCTGTTCGACGATCAACGCCCCGGTGCCGTGCTCATCGGCGGCAGTCCGGACCGCGCCGAGCAGGCGGTCGACGATCTTCGGCGCCAGGCCGAGCGACAGCTCGTCGGCGAGCAGGATCGAGGGATTGCGACTGAGTGCTCGGGCGAGGGCCAGCATCTGTTGCTCGCCGCCCGAGAGCATCCCGCCGCGGACCGAGAGTCGCAGTGCCAGCTCGGGGAACAGCGCCAACGCTCGATCGACCGAACCACCACCGATGCGCAGGTTGTCGCGGGCCGACATCTTGGTGAACACCAGTCGGTCCTCGGTGACCAGGCCGATGCCACCGTCGCGGACGCGTTGGTACATCGGGGTGAAGGTCGGCACGTTGTTGAACATGACGATGCCGTCGACCGGCAACAGTTCGCCGGCGATCGTCAGCAGGGTCGTCGTCTTGCCGGCACCATTCGGCCCGAGCAGGCAGACCACCTCGCCGGGCTGGACCGTGAGGTTGACCGCTCGTACCACCTCGCGACCCAGGTAGCCGGCTTTGAGGTTGCGGGTTTCCAGCAACGCAGTCATGACGCACCACCCACAATCGATGCCGGCGTCGATGCCGGCTCGCGGCCGGGTCCGGCGGGCTCGGCGTCGCTGTCGTCGCCGAGGTAGGCGGCGACCACCGCCGGGTCGGAGCGGATCTGCTCGGGCGACCCCGACGCGATCAGGTTCCCGAAGTCGAGCACCATCACCTGATCACACACTCCCATCACGAAGTTCATGTCGTGCTCGACGACCAGGATCGCCATGCCCCACTCTTCGGCCAAGCGGCGGACCACCAGGGCCAGTTCGGTACTCTCGGTCGAGCTCAGGCCGGCCGCGGGCTCATCGAGCAGCAGCACGCTCGGACTCATCGCCACCGCCCGGGCGATCGCCAACAGCCGTCGCTTCCCGTAGGACAGGTCCTTGACATCGCGATGCAGGTCTTGGTCGAGTTGGAATTCCAGGACGGCCCGAACCACTTCAGGGGGGAGCGGTGGATTGATCGGCCAGATCAGATCGAGCAGGTAGGAGCGGAGGTCCTGCGGGTCGGCGGCCACGCTGAGGTTCTCGAAGACCGTCGAGTCCTCGAACAACTCGAGCGACTGGAACGAACGGGCCACACCGGACCTGGCGCGCTTCATCGCCGGCGCATCCGACAGGTCGAGGTCGTCGAGCAGCACCTGGCCCTCGGCCCTCGCGAATCCACTGATGGCGTCGATCAGCGACGTCTTGCCGGCGCCGTTCGGCCCGATGAGGCCGGTGACCGTGCCAGGGTCGAGCCGGTAGCTCACATTGTTGACGGCAGTCACGACTCCGTACCGCACCGTCAGGCCCTCGAGAGTGAGGGTGCGCGGTGGTACCCGCTCGTGGTGCTCCGCGGCATAGCCGGGATCGGCGACATCGGCGAGCTCGATGATGTACGGCCGGCCCCATTTCCTGGCCCTCTTGGCCAGCTTGAACACCTTGGCCCACTCGGCGGCCACGCCGTCCTTGTACGTCAACACGGTGAGCAGGATCGCAATCCCGCTGATCAACTGGATCCAGCGTCCGACTCCCGGCCACGTCGACTCGAGGATCTCCTGGTTGAGCCCTGCCGTGGCCATCGTGCCGCCGACGAACGCGCCGAGCAGGTAGCCGACGCCTCCGACAATTGCCAGGCCGACATACGTGATCGAGGTGAAGTTTGTGAACGACTGGTAGCTGATGGAGCTCAGCCGGAACGCGATGACGATGCCGCCCAATGCGGCAATTGCGGACGCGAGTGCGAATGCGAAGAGCTTGGCCTTCATCACGTCGATCCCGAGTGCGGCTGCCGCCCGTTCGTTGGTGCGCACGGCGATCAGCCGGCGGCCGCTGCGGCCGCGTCGGACGTTGGCGATCACCACGACCGCCACCATCGCCATGGCCAACACGAAGATCCCATAGCGGGCCGGGTGATTGATCGATCCGATGTCGAAGCCGAAGATCTCGGGGTTGCCGACCTGGGTGCCCTGAACGCCACCGGTGTAGTTGCGGTTCCTGAACAGCATCAGTTCGATGGTGGTTCCCAAGCCGAGCGTGACGATCGCCAGGTTGATCCCCCTGGTTCGCACTGCCGGAAGACCGAAGATGATTCCGAGCGGCACGGCGGCGACGACACCGGCCGCCAGGCCGAGGAGGAACGGGAGGTGGAACACCGCGACCAATCGTCCTGCGACGTACGCACCGAAACCCGCTATCGAGTACTGCGCGAGGGAGAGCTGACCGGTGTACCCGGTGAGCACCACGATCGACAGCAGGACGATGGCAACCCCCAACGTCACCGTCAGGGCGTCGATCCACTTCGGTTCCTTCGTCAGCATCAGGAAGACGATGGTGCCGCATCCGAAGAGCGTCCAGTCCCACGACATCCGACCGTTGCCGACCATCGGCAGTTGTTGGAGGTAGTAGTCGCGAAGTGGCAGCGACCGCCCCCGGAACACGAGAACCACGATGATGACGAGGAACGGGAGCGATGGTGCGAGGCCCTGCTGGTTGGCAAACCGGCCGACCAGCGCTTGGCCGATGCCGAGCGCAAACCCGGCGGCCGTGGCGATCGGGAACGAGCGAAAGTCGCCGACGAGTGCAGCAGCGAGCGCGGCGAGGATCAGCGCTGTCATCGCGGTGACCTGCAGGGTGATGATGGGCACGACCAGGATCCCGGCGACAGCGGCGATCGCCGATCCCAATGCCCAGTTCAGCACGGCGATCTTGTTGGGAGACAACCCGATCGCCGCGGCAGACCGCTCGCTCTCCGACACCGCTTCGGTGGCGAGGCCGAACTGGCTCGATCGGTAGAGCAGCCACAGGCCAAACGCCGATGCGCTTCCGATGCCGAGCAGGATCAGGCGATCGACCGTGATCCCGACGTCGCCCCACAGCGTCACTCGGTTGGTCGGCAGCCAGCTCTCGACCTGATGAGGGTTGGAGCCGTACCGGATGATGACCCCGGCCTGGATCGTGACGAGCACACCGAGCGTGGCGATGACTCGCACCAGCGAACTGGCCCGGCGCAGCGGCCTCATGATCACCCAATGCGTCAGTGCTCCCAGAAACGCCGACCAGGCGACGCCGACGATCGCCGAAAGCAGGAACGGCCAGCCGTGCTGGGTCTGCAGGTCCCACTGCATGTAGACGCCGGCGATGGCCGTGGCGCCGAGTGAGAAGTTCAAGACGCCGGTGCCTCGGTAGATCACGATCAGCCCCTGGGACGCGAAGGCGTAGAGGGCGCCGACACCCAGCCCCAACAGCGCGAACCTGATGACTTCGTTCATCTTCCCCCTCTCGGTCGTCCCCACTCTGCGTAGCGAAACATCAGAGCAGTCGGCGCGCTCCGGATGGTACTACCCGCACGAAACACCGCAAGAGTTCACGCATGGGGTGGTGAACATCCAAACCTATGCGGCCCTACGAGACCGCTCGACCGACGTCGGTCCAGTACTGCGACCGCACCGACTTCTTGTCGGGCTTGCCGACCGGGGTCAGCGGCAACGCCTCGACGTAATCGATCGACTTCGGTGACTGTTGTGAACCCTTGGCGTCCTTCACCAGCTGCTGCAGCTCACGAGTCAACGTGTCCGAGGGTTCGTGATCGGGCATCAGCACAACGACAGCCTTCACCGCTTCGCCCCACTTGTCGTCGGGCACCCCGATGACCATGACCATGCTCACTGCGGGGTGCGTGCTGATCACGTCCTCGACCTCGCGGGGAAAGACGTTGAAGCCACCGGTGATCACCATGTCCTTGGTCCGGTCGACGATGTAGAGGTAGCCCTCGTCGTCGAAGCGGCCGACGTCGCCGGTGTGCAACCAGTCGCCGGACAGCGCCTGGGCGGTCTCGTCGGGGAGATCTTTGTATCCGGTCATCACCAGCGGACCCCTGGTGCAGATCTCACCGGAGGCCCCCGGCTCCACGTGCTGGTCGTTCGAGTCCAACAAGGCAACGTGCATCCACGGCACCGGGCGGCCGCACGAGGCAAGACGGTCGGGGCGGGTGAGATCGTGTTCGCCCTTCTTCAAGTGGGTGATCACCATCGGCGCCTCGGTCTGCCCGTAGAACTGGAAGAAGATCGGTCCCCAGTCCTCGATCGCCTGGGTCAACTTGGCCGGGCTCATCGGCGACGCCCCGTAGAAGATGGTCTCCATCGACGACATGTCGGCCGTCGCATACCGCGGGTGCCCCTGCAGTGCATACAGCATCACGGGGACGATCAGCGTGGCCGTGATTCGATGCTCGGCGACGAGATCGAAGAATCCGTCCGGGTTGAACGACTCCATCACGTAGAACGCTCCGCCCGACAGCAGGACCGGCGCGACGAGAGACAGAGCAGCATGGGACAGCGGCGTCGCGATCGCGATCCGCAAATCGTCGGGGAACTCCCACTCGGCCATCTGGATCCACGTCATCGCCTGCCACACACGATGGCTCATCATCACGCCCTTCGGCCGTCCGGTCGTGCCGCCGGTGTAGACGATGGTGCACAGGTCATCCAGACCCACGTCGGGGGCCACGAGCGTCGCCGGCTCGAACTGGTCGGCCAGGGCGAGGAAGTCGTCGCCGACGTCGTTGGGTCCGAAGCCGAGCAGGATGAGATCCGGATACTGCGCCTTCAACTCGCGGGCGCGCTCGGTGAAGTTGTCGACGTCGAAGACGAGGCATTCGATCTCGGCATCACCGATCACGTAGGCGTGATCGGTTAGCGAGGCCATCGGATGCAGCGGCGTGAGCACACACCCGTTGACGAGCGACGCCGTCGCGTTGGTGAGGACCTCCGGTCGATTCTTCGACAGCACTGCCAGGCGGGTCCCGCGCGTCACGCCCCGCGCCCGTTGGGCCTGGATCAGCTGACTCGTCCGACGCCGGACCTCGGCGTACGTCGCGACGTGGCCACCAAGAGAGATGCACGGCGAATCGTCGTGCGTCGCGAGGCTTTGCACGATGAGGTGAGGGAGCAGAGGCTGGTCGTGGAGCGGCGAGGTCACCCGTGGCAGAGTAGTCGCACATCGTGGGCGAGACGCCGGAGCGAGGAGATCGATCGTGGTCGAGAGGTTCGAAGTACACCGACTGATCCCGGCCAGTCCCGACGCCATCTTCAAGGTGCTCAGTGACCCCGCTGGGCACGTCGCGATCGACAGCTCGGGGATGCTGATGTCGAGCTCCGGCGAACCCGTGGCCGGCGTCGGGGACACCTTCGTGATCCACATGGACCGCGAGGCACTGAACGACGTGCCGCTCGAGCTGTACGACGTGACCGTGAGCATCACCGTTTTCGAACCCGACCGACACATCGAGTGGACGATTCTCTGCACCTTTCTCAACCCACAGATCGGGCACGTCTACGGCTATCGCCTCGAGCCCTTCGACGGTGGCACGTCCGTCACGTCGTACTACGACTGGTCACGGATCGACCCGGTGTGGAAGGAGCGAGCGATCTTCCCGATCTTGTCCGAGAGCGATCTGCGCGCAACGCTCGGAATCCTCGCCCGCACCGTCGCTCCCGGCATGCCGCGCCCGATCCGCAGCAGGTAGACCGCCGCCGCAAACAGACAAGTCACGGAACATCCGGCACAACCGGACATTCCGTGACTTGCTTCCTGTCAGACACGGCTCACCGCTGGACTTCACCCTCCTTCGGGTCGATGACGCCGAGGTTCTTGACGACCTCGAAGGTGCCGCCTGTCGACTGGGCGATGTACATGTTCATGCGCACGTGATGCTGCCCAGGCACCATCTCGGCAGGACCGCCCGGTCCCTCGGCGATGCTGGCGTGGTCCAAGGCATTCACGACATCGTCCTGGTTCAACGAGCCGGCCTCGTTGACGGCCGACTGCCACAACTTCAGCCCTCGGTACATGCCCGAGCACGCACTGCCGGCGGTGAACATGGCACTGCCGGGAAAGCGCTCGTCGTACTTGGCGAGCAATGCCGAGCTGAACGGATCGGCGACGGCCCGATAGAAGTCGAGGCACCCGTACAGGCCCTCGACATGCTCGGCCGGCACGAGGTTCAGGAAGTTCTCGTCGAAGTACGTGCAGACGATCTGTCCTCCCCGCTTCGTGAAGCCGGCGTTGAACAGTCGCTCGAGGAACGGCGTCAACCCCGGAGGAACGATGGTGTTGAACACGACGTCCGCGCCACTGGCCATGATGTCGTCGACCACGAAGTCGTAGTCCATGTGGTCCATCGGGAAGTACTCCTCGCCGACCACCGAACCGCCTTCCGCTGTGACGACCTCACGAACCTTCTTGTTCATCGTGTGCGGCCAGATGTAGTCGGCCGACGGCATGTAGAACGTCTTGGCCCCGGTGTGTCGCATCAACCAGGGGAAGAGTGGTTCGACCTGTTGCGCCGGCACCGGCCCGGTGCAGAAGATCAGCGGGTGGCACTCCTGTCCCTCGTACTGCTCGGGATAGATGTACAGCGTGTTGCCTTGGTCGACCGCCGGGCGCTTGATCGCCTGACGGGTGGAGCTGTAGATGCCGCCGAGGATGACGTCGACCCGCTCCTGTTCGACGAGCTTGACGGCAGCGGCTTCCGCTGCACCGTCCTCGGTCGCGCTGTCCTCGATGAACAACTCGATCGGATGGCCGAGGAGGCCTCCCTCGGCGTTGATGTCGTCGACGACCATCTTGGCGACGTTCGTGTTGGCGATGCCCATGAACGAGAGTGGGCCTGTTTGGTCGGTGATGATGCCGACGCGAGCCGGTCGGTTGGCGGACGTAGCCATGGTCGCTACGCCCGGTACGTGCCGGCGAGCACAGCCGCCTGCGGCTTGCCCACGTGCCCGGCTTCCTTGAGGATCGGTGGCACCGCGGGATCGGACACGAAGCTGAGCCACCCCTGCTCGTCCCAGTCGAAGAGCGCCCACACGCGATCCTCTTCGCTCGGATCGCGGAAGACCGTCGATCCCTTCGATCCGTGCTCTGCTCGCTTCACTGCACCCTTGGAGGCGAACACTTCCAAGAAGCGGTCGACGTCTTCCACCTTCGTCGTTGCCAAGATCATTGGTCTCTCCCATTCTGTTGTCGCCGATCCGGTTGGACGGCGTGCGTTCGATCCTCCTCGCATGTGCGTGGCGGCGCATGAGGAGACCTCCTCATTTCCACCGAGAAATCGAGGGCGGCC
>JAYVOI010000259.1:0-19790 GCA_043758005.1 Ilumatobacteraceae bacterium | reverse complement strand
CACGGAGCCAACATGGAGCCCGCAACCGAATTCGATCTCGTCGTCATCGGCGGTGGACCCGGCGGATACGGCGCAGCCCTGTATGCGACATCTGCCGGCCTCAACGTCGCCTTGGTCGAGATGGCCGACATCGGAGGCACGTGCCTCAACCGAGGTTGCATCCCGGCGAAGGCATTTCTGGAGACGGCCGCGGTGCAACGTCACGTGGCTCACGCCGCAGAGTTCGGCATCGAGTCGAGCGCTCCGGTCGTGAATTTCGTCACGGCGCAGGCGCGGAAGCAGAAGATCGTCGACGGCATCGTCAAGAGCCTGACCGGCTTCATGAAGTCGAAGAAGATCACGATCATCGACGGCATCGGCACGCTCGGTGCCGACCGCACCGTCACCGTCACAGGTCCCGAGGGCGTCTCAACGATTCGCGGCGGCAGCGTGGTCCTGGCCGCCGGTTCGGTGCCTCGCACCATCCCGGGCTTCGAGCCCGCTGGCCCGGTGATGACGAGCGACGAAGTGCTGATGCTCGACTACGTTCCGACGCGGGTTGCGGTGATCGGCGGCGGTGCGATCGGTTGCGAGTTCGCCAGCACGTTCGCCGACCTCGGCTCACAAGTGACGATCCTCGAAGGCCTGCCGAAGATCCTGCCCGGGGTCGACAGCGATGTTGCCAACGTCGTGGTTCGCAGCTTCAAGAAGAAGAACATCGACATCCGCACCGGGGTCAAGGTGCTGGGGCACACGCCGGCCGCCACCGGTGGCACGACCGTGCACTTCGGCGAAGCTGAGAACCTCGAAGTCGACGTGGTCGTGGTCAGCGTCGGCCGCCGACCGTTCGCCGACAAGCTCGGCCTCGCCGGCACGGCCGTCAAGGTCAGCGATCGTGGATTCATCGAAGTCGACGAGTACTGCCGCACCGGTGAGCCGGGTGTGTATGCCATCGGCGACATCATCAACACTCCGCAGTTGGCGCACGTCGGCTATGCCGAGGCAATCCTCGTCACCAAGGACATCCTCGGCGAGCACCCCTCTCCGGTGGCATACGACCGTGTGCCGTGGGCGATCTACTGCCACCCCGAGGTCGCCTTCGTCGGGCCGAGCGAAGAGGCCGCCCGCGAGGCGGGTCACGACGTCGTCGTCGCCAAGCATCAGTTCCGGGCCAACAGCCGTGCCCAGATCCTGGGCGAGCTCGAGGGGCTGGTCAAGATCATCGCCAAGAAGCAGGCCGACGGGACTGCCGGCCAAATTCTCGGGGTGCACATGGTGGGGCCCTGGGTCACTGAACAGCTCAGTGGCGGGTACCTTGCGGTCAACTGGGAAGCCACCGTCGCCGAGGTTGCCGAGTTCATCCAGCCGCACCCCAGTCTGACCGAGTTGTTCGGCGAAACCGTATTGTCGCTCACGGGCCGCAGCCTGAACGCCTGATCCGATCGAAGAGAGAGACCACACAAATGGCCGATGTCACGTTGCCGCAACTCGGTGAGACCGTCACCGAGGGCACGATCACCCGATGGTTCAAGAAGGTCGGCGACAGCGTCTCGGCCGACGAGCCGTTGTTCGAAGTCAGCACCGACAAGGTCGACACGGAGGTACCGTCGCCGATCACCGGCACGGTCACCGAGATCCGGGTGCAAGAGGGCGACACCGTGCCCGTTGGCGCCGTGATCGCCGTCGTCGGCGAGGCCGCCGGTGCTGGTGCACCTGCGCCGGCACCAACCGAGGCGGAACCCGCAGCGGAGGCCCCGGCCGCGCCGGCGCTCCCGCCGAAGACCCCCGCACCCGAGGCCGCTGCCGAGGTGCCGGCACCGCCCGCACCGCAGCCGGCCGCAGTCGCGCCAGCCGCGCCCGTACCTGCGCCGGTCGCTCCGGAGCCAGCCGCGGCATCCGACGAGCCGTCCGACAACCGTCTGCTCTCGCCGGTCGTGCGTCGACTCGTCGCCGAACACAACATCGACGTCGACCTCGTCAAGGGCAGCGGCCCCGGCGGGCGGATCACGCGTGACGACGTGCTGGATTACATCGACCGGGTCGCCACGCAGGCACCCGACACGGCGCCGGTCGCTGCTCCTGTGGCTCCCGCCGCGCCGGCCGCGCCGGCTGCAGCACCCGCGGCGCCGGCCGCCGCCGCACCCGCGGCCCCGGCCGCACCGGCTCCGCACGTCACCCCGGGGGAGCGCGACTCGACGGTCAGGTTGTCGAAGATTCGCAAGCTCACCGGCAGTCACATGGTGATGAGTAAGGGCGTCAGCCCGCATGCGTTCAGCGTGGTCGAGGTCGACTTCGCCAACGTCGACATCACCCGCAATCAGGTCAAGGGTGAATGGAAGTCGAGCGAGGGCTTCGGGCTCACTTACCTCCCGTTCATCACCCGCGCCGTGGTCGAGGCACTCGAGGAGTTCCCCCATCTCAACGCCAGCGTCTCCGACGACGATCTCGTCGTGCACAACTTCATCGACATCGGCATTGCGGTCGACCTCGACTTCCAGGGGCTGCTGGTTCCCGTGGTCAGGGCTGCCGAGACGAAACGTCTCCGGGCGATCGCTCGCGAGATCAACGACCTCGCCGGGCGAGCGCGCAGTCGTCACTTGAGCCCCGACGAGATCAGCGGCGGCACGTTCACCATCTCCAACAACGGCTCGGCCGGCAGCGTGTTGACCATGCCGATCATCAACCAGCCGCAGGTCGCGATCCTGTCGACCGATGCGATCACGCGCAAGCCCGTCGTCGTGCGGGCAACCGACGGCAGTGAGGGCATCGCCATCCACCCGGTCGGCAACCTGGCGATGTCGTGGGATCACCGGGCATTCGACGGCGCGTACGCAGCCGGCTTCCTCGTCAAGATCAAGCAGGCGCTCGAGACACGCGACTGGTCCGCCGAGCTGTGACATGACACTGCGGGTCCGCTGGCTCGGCAGGGTTGCCTACCGCGACGCGCTCGCCGTGCAGCAGGCCCTGTTCCAGTACGGCACCGGCGATCACCTGCTGCTGCTCGAACACCCCCACGTGTTCACCCACGGGCCGCGGGCCGACCTGGCTGTGAACGTCTTGGTCGAGCCGGCGTCGGTCGGAGCTGAACTGGTGTCGGTGAAGCGCGGCGGCGATGTGACGTACCACGGTCCTGGGCAGCTGGTCGGCTATCCGGTTGTCAACGTACCGAACGCCATGGGCGCCGCCGATCATGTGTGCGCGATTCAACGGGTGATCGTCGCCAGTCTCACCGAGCTCGGAGTCGGCGACGTCGGTTGCTTCGCATCGTACCCGGGTGTGTGGGTCGGGGTCAGCGGGCCGAGTCCGCGCAAGATCTGTGCCATCGGCGTGCGGCTGGCGCACGCCCGCACGATGCACGGCTTCGCGCTGAACGTGTCACCCGACATGCGATACATGCGCGACTACATCGTGCCCTGCGGCATTCCCGACAAGCCGGTCACCTCGCTGGCCGAAGAAGGCGTCGAGACCACGCTCGAGGCGGTGACCGAGGTCGTGGCCCGCCACGCCGCCGACGTGTGGGGTGGCGGTTCGATGGAGCGGCAAGACGTCGCCTGGAAGCATCGCCCCGACGACCTGTCGGCGTTCTCCCGGGGCGAAGGCCCAGGCGCTGTCGTCAGGCGGTTGGCGCAGGTCGGCGTCGCCGACGGCCTGGAGATCGCGACTCGCAAGCCCGACTGGCTGCGGCCCAAAGTGGTGCACGGGCCTGAGGTGATCGCGCTCAAGAAGACCGTTCGGAATCTCGGTCTGGTGACCGTGTGCGAGGAAGCGGGCTGCCCCAACCTCAGCGACTGCTGGGCCGATGGCACCGCGACGTTCATGGTCCTCGGCGAACGGTGCACGCGGGCCTGCGGCTTCTGCCTCGTCGACACCAGCAAGCCACTGCCACCCGCCGACGACGAGCCGGCACGGGTCGCCGACGCAGTGGTCACCATGGGTTTGGCACACGCAGTGCTGACGATGGTGGCACGCGACGATCTCCCCGACGGTGGCATGGCCCATGTCGCCCGATGCGTCGACGCCATCCGTCTGCGATGCCCTCATACGCGCATCGAGACGTTGATCTCCGATGCGAAGGGCGACGCCGATTCACTCGCCTTGCTGTTCGCTGTACGTCCCGATGTGCTGAACCACAACATCGAGACCGTCGCCCGTCTCCAACGAGCCGTACGGCCGTCTGCGGGGTACGCACGCAGCTTGTCGGTCCTGTCGCGCGCCAAGGCAGCCGGGCTGGCAACGAAGTCGGGATTGATCGTCGGGATGGGAGAGACGCACGACGAGATCGTGGGTTGCCTGGCCGACTTGGCCGGTGTCGGGGTCGACATCGTCACGATCGGCCAGTACCTGCGACCGACGACGCACCATCTCCCCGTGGCTCGTTGGGTCGAGCCGGCCGAGTTCGTCGAGTGGAAGCGAATCGGCGAGTCGCTCGGCATCGGCCACGTCGAAGCCAGCCCCTTGACGCGGAGCAGCTATCACGCCCGCCAGGCGGCCGACGCTGTGGCGATCGGCGACTCCGTGTCATTGTCGTTCGTCTGAGCCAGAATGGTCCGATGAGCGCCGTTTCGTCGTCGACCGCCACGTACCTCGACCGCATCGACCGAGCCCGCTCGCGGATGAACGAAGCGGGCATCGATGTCCTGCTGGTCTCGGTCGGCCGCGACCTGCCGTACCTCACCGGGTACGAGCCGATGCCGTTGGAACGATTGACCATGCTCGTCGTTCCGAAGGAAGGCGACGCCACGCTGGTCGTGCCGCGGATGGAGGCGCCCCGAGTCGTCGAACGCCCCAGTGTGTTCACGCTGTTGCGGTGGAACGAGACCGACGACCCCGTCTCGCTGGTCGCCGGGCTGGTCGGCCAACCGGCGACGGCTGCCATCGGTGACACGATGTGGGCGCGATTCCTGGTCGATCTCCTGGGGTATTGGCCATCGACGTCGACGCACTACCTGCGTTCCGTCGAGGTCATGAACGCGTTGCGGATGCGCAAGGACGCTGCCGAGATCGCCGCCCTGGCCGACGCCGGCGCAGCCGTCGACCGCATTGCTGCCGACTTGCAGGCTGGTCGCATCCCGCTGGTCGGGCGCACGGAGGCCGATGTCAGTGCCGACCTCGGGAGGCGGATCCTCGGCGAGGGTCATCAACGTGTCAACTTCGCCATCGTCGCTGCGGGCGAGAATGCCGCGTCGCCACACCACCACGCCAGCGATCGGGTGATCAACGACGGGGAGATCCTGCTCTGCGACTTCGGTGGCACGATGAACGGGTATTGCAGTGACATCACGCGGTGTGTCTTCCTCGGCGAACCTCCTTCCGAGGTTGCCGAGGCCTACGCCGTGCTACACGAAGCGCAACGTGCTGCGGTCTTGGCCGGGACGGTGGGCACGCCCTGCGAGGAGGTCGACCGGGTCGCCCGGAAGATCATCACCGACGCCGGCTATGGCGAGTACTTCATGCACCGCACGGGCCACGGCATCGGAATGGAAGAGCACGAGGATCCCTACATGGTCGAGGGCAACGGGTTGCCGCTCGAGCCCGGCCATGCGTTCAGCGTCGAGCCGGGCATCTACCTGCCGAACCGGTGGGGCATGCGACTCGAAGACATCGTGGTCGCCACGACCGACGGCCCCGTCGCGGTGAACGACGCGAACCACGAACTGGTCACCGTCGACGCCTGAACTACGGCGTCTTGGTCGTTGCGAACAGCGATGCGTCGGCGGCCGGCGCGTAGCGGGTGAGGTTGATCGCCACCGCCCCGTCATCGAGACGGGCCAGTGGTCCGTTGGGGAGGACGCAGAACACCGTCGTCCCCCCGGTCACCGGCACATCGACACACGTGACCGTCTGCCCGGCGATCTGTTCGACATGCGACACCGTCGGGCCGACCAGCGCGACTGCACTGCGCCGCAACCGCTTCGCCGCGTCGGCGGCGTAGAAATCGGGCGTGATCTGCGTGTCGCTGATCTTGGCCGGTTCAATGGTCGACGAACACGGGTCGCTCTTGTCGAGGAGGCAGGTCTGGGACACGCCGTTGGCAGTGAGGAACCGCACGGAGCCCACGGTGACCGATCGGCGTCCTGTCTCGACGGCGACGGTGGCCGGTCGCGAGGTGTTGCCGAACTTGGTCAGCACCGTGTACTCCGCGGTGTACGGCCCGTCGTTGGTTGCGTCGAGCTGGACGAGAACCTGATCGATTGCCTCGTTACCGGTCGGTGCGCCCGCTGGGAACGGGTCGGGGCTGAACGACGGGCGCTGGCCTGTGAAGCACCCGGTCAACAGCACCAACAGTGCGAGTGCCGCCGGTCGATGTCGCATGGCACGGAATCTAGAGCACGAGTGGACGTTCGCCGTTCGCAGCGGCGATGCGCACGATGTCGGGCCGGAAAAACGACGAACCCTCACGACCGGGACGGTGGTCATGAGGGTTCGTATTGGAGCTCTCCGGCGGCACTGGCATCACGCGGCGGGCGGTCTTCGCACGACTTGCGGGACGGGTGCTTATCGGCAAAGTGGGACCGGCGCCACCGAAGAGACTTCCTGTAAGCGAACGAACTCTCTCGAGGCCGTCCACTGAGATCGATTGTACGTAGATGACACGCAGCAGTAACCAAAAGGTTTTGAAACTGGAAAGAAATTCCGTGGCGATCGGATTCCCACTGTCCGGTGGAGGTTGGCTGGTTAGCCTGCCCGGCGTGATCCGCCTCGATGCCGCCACCGTGCTATTGCAGTGGTCGGTGGGCGGGCTGGCGTTCTTGTGGTTCACGACCCGGCGCCGAGAAGTCGGGATCGGCTACGGCTGGTTGCTGCGTGGCGTCTATCTCCTGATGGCCGTGGGTGCGGTGGTGCTCGGTGCTCGTTTCGGGCTGGTCTGGGCCCGGGAGCTCAGCGGCGCAGCGGTTGCCGCTGCCGCCCTGTTCGCCCTGGTCGTGTCGATCGTGCATCGGCATGCGGGGGTCTCGGGACAGATCGACGAGCACGATCGCCGCTCGCAACGGGTCGCCGAGATGACGGGCATCGAGCGCTCCGTGAAGCAGCCGCTGGCGGGCCGCGAGTTCCCGCCGGTCGTCGATCTGTTCGCGCCGATCGCCGGCATCGTCGGCCTGGTCGCCGCCTCGGTCGACGCCGGTGGCAACCTCGCCGTGTCGCTCGTGCGGACGTTCGCGGGTGCCGCGTTCTTGGGGGCCGTGACCGATGCAATGCTGCTCGGGCACTGGTATCTCGTGCAGCCCGGGCTACCCCGGCGACATCTGAACGAATTGGTCGATGCGCTCGGCTGGGTCTGGCCCGTCGAGGTCGCCTCGCTCCTGCTGCCGACGGGGATGGTCTCGGTGTGGACCGGTTCGGTCGACGATGGGTGGAATGGCACCCTCGGCTGGTTCTGGGCTGCCTGCGCGGTGACCACGATGATCCTGGTCTTCGTGACCAAGGCAGCGCTGCGCGAGCGGTACTACTCGGCCGTGATGGCGGCCACCGGACTGCTCTATCTGGCGATTCTCACTGCGTTCGGGACCGACCTCGTCGCCCGGGCCGTACTGGCTGGTTGACCCAGGCCTGGTTAAACGGCGGATTTCAGGGCAGACTGACAGCTATGCCGAGGCCAGTGTGGAGCGGGACGATTAGTTTCGGGCTCGTAGCCATCCCCATCAAGATGTTCCATGCCGTCAGCAAGAAGAACGTGTCGTTCAATCAGCTCGACGAACGCACGATGAGCCGCATCCGCCTGAAAAAGGTGTCGGCCGAGACCGGCGAAGACGTTCCCGACGAGAACATCGTCAAGGGCTACGAGATCAGCAAGGGCCGGTACGTGCTCGTCGACCCCGATGACCTCGAGCCGTTCATCCCCTCGGCGACCAAGAGCATCGAGCTCGAGGAGTTCGTCGATCTCGACGAGATCGATCCGGTCTACTTCGATTCGCCGTACATCCTCGCCCCCGACAAGACACCCAAGCCGTATGCACTGCTGGCCCAGGCGATGGAGGCGGCGGGCAAGGTGGCCATCGGCCGTTTCGTGATGCGCAACAAGCAATACGTCGCTGCCGTCCGAGCATCCGAGGGTACGTTGTTGATGAGCACGATGGTGTTCGCCGACGAGGTCGTGTCGCTCGAGTCGATCGAGGAGCTCGGCGTGCTCGACTCGATCGAGGTCAGCGCCAAGGAAGTGAAGATGGCCGAAGCGTTGGTCGAGTCCTTGTCCGCCGATTTCGACCCGTCGAAGTACCGCGACAACTATCGCGAACAGGTGCTCGACCTGATCGAGCGCAAGGCCGCGGGCGAAGAGTTCGAGGCACCGGCGCCCGCCGCCGCCGCCCCGCAGGTCGTTGACCTGATGGCCGCGTTGGAGGCCAGCGTCAAGGCAGCCAAGGCCGCCCGCGGTCGGCACCCCGCAGGTGGCCCCGACCTCGAGGTCGTCGGCGCCGACTCGAAGCCAAAGCCAAGGCGAGTCCGCAAGTCGGCATAGCAAGTCTCAGCCGTGAGCCCGGTGTCGCGCCAGTCGCGCGATCGGGCTCACAGCTACGCGGAGTTGGCAGTGGTGTGAGCCCGGTGTCGCTCCAGACGCGCGATCGGGCTCACGGCGGCCGAATGAGTGAGGCGCCGATCGCGTAGGGTCGGGATCATGAGCGGTGGGACCGTGGTCCGCGTCGGCGAGCGCGAGTTGTCGTTGTCGAACCTCGACAAGGTGCTGTACCCCGGCACGGGCACGACCAAGGGCGAGGCGATCGGCTACTACGCCCGCATCGCCCCGGTGATGCTGCCGCACCTCACCGGACGGTGCATCACGTTGAAGCGGTTCCCGAACGGTGTGGAGACGACGGGGTTCTTCGAGAAGCGCTGCCCGAAGCACCGGCCTGAATGGATACCGACCGCGCGCGGTCCCGGTGACCACGACGGTGACATCGGATATTGCCGCTTCGACGAACCGGCGGCGCTGGTCTGGGCGGCCAACATGGCTGCGCTCGAACTGCACGTGCCGATGGCGGCCGCCGCTGACCTGGAGACACCGCTGGCAATGGTGTTCGACTTCGACCCGGGTGTGCCGGCAGCGATCAAGGAGTGTTGCGAGATCGCGCTGTGGGCCCGTGAGGTGTTGGCAGCCGTCGAGTTGGAGGGCTGGTGCAAGACATCGGGGTCGAAGGGCCTGCAGATGTACGTGCCGCTGAACACGCCGGCAACGCACGACGGCGCCGGCGCCTTCGCACTCGCCGTCGGGCAGGTGCTGGAGCGACAACACCGCGACCGGGTGACCACGGTGATGGCCAAGGTCCATCGTCCGGGGAAGATCTTCGTCGACTGGAGCCAGAACGCACGGTTCAAGACGACGGTCGGCGTCTATTCGATGCGTGCCCGGCCGGAGCCGACGGTGTCGACACCAGTCTCGTGGGCAGAGGTGGAAGCGGGTGCGGCGGGCGATGCCGCGCTGAAGTTCACCATTGACGACGTGTTGGACCGCGTCGACCGGATGGGTGACCTGTTCGAACCGGTCCTCACGACCAAGCAGACCCTGCGGTCGCGCTGAGGCGGCGAACCGGGCAGCCCCGGAACCGTACGTACCATTCAGGGGCTGCCCGATTCGGCAGGCAGGAGGGAGTTCGCTACGACTTGGCGGTGCCGACGAGCACGACGGTCTTGACGATGCCCTCAGCGTCGCGGCCGTTGATATTGACCATGCTGATCAACACGTTGCTGTCCGTCACCTGCACTCGGGTCGCCCCGGAGCTGTCGAACCCGACCAGCGGCTTCACGTCGTCGCGCGACCAGTTCATGCCATCCGTCGAGTGCAACAAGACGGTCTTCGTAGCGACGCTCGCCTGTTGCTGGCTCAGACCTTGGATGTCGGCAGCGGTGAATCGCACACGAACGGTCCCATCCGGGCTGAGCAAGCGGAACCCGCCGCTGGAGTCGGTGGCGTAGGTGAGGACGGCACTGTCGTCGCCCGGCGTACGGCCGTCGAACCGGCCGAGCTCCGCGCCGGTGGCGATGTCGGTGGCGACCATCGCCGGAGACGGCTCTCCGTCATCGTCAGCCGCACGCCGTCCTTGTCGATCGAGCCCTCCGTCCAGGCTCACGTCGAGTGGTGCGGAGTGCCCTCGATCGGGGAGCACGGCGTCTCGTCGATATGAGCGTTCGTAGCTGTCGTCGACGCCCTCGGCGAAGGCGATCCGATACCCCTCGGGCCCGACTCCGATGAGGGGATGCCGCCAGATCACGCGCGTCGCCACGCTCCATTCGTCGAGTCGCGACGTGCTGCGCTCGTGCCGGGTGGTCACGTCGCCGAGTCGCGGTGCAACAACCAACAGGGCGACCACCAACCCCGCGGCGCACCACCCGATGTAGCGAAGCGCCGGCCGCACCGCGACGTCCACGACGATCACGGTGATCAGGATTCCCAGCCACGCGGCCCGCGTTCCCGAGCCCACGAGCGCAACCGCCACGGCGACGGCCGACCCGGCTGCGATCCATCGCCATCGTCTGCTCTGCGATCGATCGAAGGCGAGTCCGAGCGCCACCGGGCCGAGCAGGCAGCACGCCGCCCCGAGGAACGCCGCCGAACCGAACGGCCCGAGGAGGCGACGGGTGGTTGCGGCGACGGCCACCGGGGGGCCGAAGGCCGTCCCCACAGCACGTACCCACCGAGACACGCAGCCGCGACGACGGCGGCGCGGGCCAACGAGGTTGCCTCGTCGGCGAGTTGTTGCCCGGCGCAGAACAGTGCGAAGAACAGCACCCACGTGACCACGCCGAGATGACGATCCGGATGGCCAAGCAGCGCAACCTTCGCATCGCGGTTGACCAACGCGGAGATGGTCAGCACCGCCAGGAGCGCCGTCCACATCCACCACGTTGCTCGATCGCATCGCGCCGTGCCGGAGCGCAGCATCAACGCAACCGTCGCCGCCGCGGCAGTCGAGATGACCAGCCACTTCGCGGGCCCGAACGGCGACAGGCCGGCAGGGTCGACGGCAATGATCGACCCGACGACGAGCGCGCCGAACGAAAGTGCCCGAAGTCGCACGCTCATACACGCTCAACGTAGGCGTTCGGTTCCCTCTTGCTTCTGGCGGGTGGCCCGGTCGGTAGGGTCGTGGCAGTGACTGCTCGCCTGACCACGCTGCTGCTCTGCGATTTCGCACAGGTGCGCGACGGCCTGTTGTTCGTCAGCTCCGGCGGTGTGAGCCGAGTGGTGCAGAGCAAGTATCCCGCCAACCCGCGTCTGCACCTCGCCATGGTCGTGCACTTGCCGGCGGCCTCGCTGGGCCAGTCGCACCAGGTCCATGTGCGCCTCAAGTACCCCGACACGGCCGAGGTGATCGCCAATGCCGAGGTGGGCATTCAGCTCAACACGGTGTCGAAGGCCTTCCCGGGCGAAGGCATCAACGTGCCCCAGGTGATCGACCTCGTGCCGATCCAGTTCGCTCGACCGGGGCAGGTCGATGTCCAGGTCTCGATCGGCGAGGAACCCGCCGGTGACCTGTCGTTCTGGCTGTTGCCGGCCGCAGGTTCCTAGACGCGACTAGCGCGCCGCGATCCGGCGGGCGCAGATCGCGCCGGTGCCGGCAAGCGCGATCGCCAACGAGAAGTTGATGCCGAGGCCGCTGGCTAACGACAGGCTGGTGCGATCCGACAGCGCCACCATCGCTCCGCCGACTCCCCCCATCAGCGAGAACCCGATGGCGTCGGCGAGGTTGACCTGGCTGCTGACCAGGCCCTCGGCCCCTTCGTCGGCATGCGACATCGCCGTCACCGTTGTCGGATTGAACAGCAGGCCCATTCCGAACCCGCCGATGGCCCACGTGAGGAACGTCGCCCACAGTGGCCAACCGGCGGCGAGCACCGGCGCGCTGGCACCGAGCCCGATCGCCATCGTGATGAACCCCCATCGCACCGTCCGCCGAGGGTCGAGATCGGGATGGCGAGCGACGAACCACTGCCCGCACGTCCAGGTCAGCGACGCGCCGATGATCACGAATCCCTGCACCGTCGGCGAGGTGCCGTGGATCCGGTCGGCGGCGAGTGGGATGAAGCTGTCGGCTCCGAGGAATGCTGCGGTGGCGATGATCCGACAGAGCACGATTGCCGGCAGTCCGCGCACAGCGCGATGCACGCCGGCGGGCAGCAGGCGCCGCAAGCTCGGCAGGCCGATCGCCAGCCCGAAGGCGGCGCCACCGATTGCCGCAACGGGATTCCTGAACTGCAGCGACGTGACGAAGCTGCCGATGCCGGCCGCGGCGAGGACTGCGGCGCCGATCCGCGAGTGCCGCACGACGGTGCCCGTCGACCTGTAGGCCCGCATCGGCCGCACCGTGATGAATGCCACCACGGGGATGAGCGGCAGCAGGAACCAGAACACCCAACGCCATCCGAGCTGGTCGGTGATCGTGCCGGCGATCGCCGGGGCGATGAGGCTGGGCAGCACCCATCCAGCCGACAGGTAGGCGTACATCGCCGGCTGTCGGTCGGTCGGGAAAGCCTTCTTGACCAGCACGTATGCAATCGGTGCGAGCCCGCCGGTGCCGGCGCCCTGCAGCGTTCGACCGAACACGACCAGCGCCATGTTCGGGGCCGTTGCGGCAACCACGAGACCGCAGGCGAACACGGCAAGGCTGGCCAGGTACGGCCGCGCCGGCCCGAAGCGATCGGTCAACTCCCCGGTGACGACCAGGGCGACCAGGTTGGCCAGCGTGTAGCAGGCGAGGGCCACGCCGTACAACGAATCGCCGTGCAGTTCGTCGGTGATGGTCGGCAGCGTGGTGAGGACGGCGGTGATCTCGAAGGCGACCATCGTCACCCCGAGCACGAGCCCGATGGCCATCAGGCGCTGCTGGCGGTCGAGCCGGGTGGTCGCCGGCTTCGCTGATGTCACCGTGGCGAGTCCGGCGTGACCAATGGCCAGGGCCGGGAGCGCTCGACCGACAGCGCCAGGTCGAGCAGCAACTCCTCGCTGTAGTGGCGACCGACGATCTGCAAACCGATGGGCAAGCCGTCGAGGGTGCCTGCGGGAACGGAGATCGCCGGATTGCCGTACAGGTTGGCCGGAAAGGTCAGGCGACCGTTGTTCTTGGCGCCTGCGTCGACCCCACCGAAGACGGCGGGCAGTGGTCCGTCAGCGTCGAATGCAACGTCGGGGTTCGAGGCGGTGATCACGAAATCGACCCCGTCGACCGGGTCGAAGATTCGAGCCATGGCCTCGTTGAGCTCGATTCTGCGGCGCTCGATCTTGGCTCTCGCCTCGGCGCTGTACAGCCCTGCCGTGGATTCGAGGCCGTAGCGCATCTCCGGAGTCAGCTCGTCGGCACACGCCGGCCACCGATCACCGAGTTGTGCGGCGACGGCGATCATCCCGCTGATCGACCATGCAGCGCCCATGTTGGGCAACTTTGTATCGACGTCCTCCACGACGGTCATGCCGATGTCGGTGGTCAATGCGATTGCGGCCTCGTCGAGCAGCTCCCACATGATCGGTGAGACCGTGGCGTTGCCCCAGGCCGGCGCCACGGCGACGCGGGCGCCACGCAGCGACTCGAGATGCCGACCGAGACCGGCCTCCCACCCCTGCACCCGCGGCAGGCTCAGCGGGTCGCGACCGTCGTAGCCATTGCACACGTCGAACCACCGGGCGGTGTCGCGCACCGATCGCGAGAGGCACCCGATCGTGACCGTCAGGTTGCCGTACTCGGCGCGCGGGCCGCGTGGGATGCGCCCGATCGTTGCCTTCAACCCGACGAGCCCGGTGAACCCGGCGGGGATGCGGATCGAGCCGCCTCCGTCGCCTCCCGTTGCCAGCGTCACCAGACCACCCGAGACGGCCGCAGCGGTGCCACCGGAACTTCCTCCCGGTGTGCGGCCGTGCTGCCATGGGTTGTGGGTCGTTCCGTGGAGCACTGTGCGCGTCACATTGACGCCGCCGAACTCGCTGGCGGTCGTCTGGCCGGCGAGGACCGCGCCGCCGAGATCACGGATGCGTTCGACCATCACGCTCGTGTAGCCCGCCACCTGGTCGCGTAGCGGTACCGAGGCGTGCGTGTCGGGCCACCCCGTGACCTGATCCAGCTCTTTGACCCCGATCGGCACACCGCCGAACGGCTTGGTGACATCGGCGAGGCGCGCAGCATGCTCTGCCTGCTCATACGGCAGGTAGGAGAACGCGTTGAGCGAGCTCGACTCGAGCGCCCCATAGGTCGCCGCGAGCTCCTCGGATGGCGATCGGCGCCCGCTACGGAACTCTTCGACCAACGAACAGGCATCGCCTTGCCACGGTGTTTCCCCCATGCCGGCACTGTACCGCTGCGGAACCCGTGCAATGGCTCCGGATGGCCCGTGAGCTGGGGATAGGCCGGTAGTCGTACTACCTTTGTACTGTTGTGTATCGCGCCGCACTACCAGCATACTGATGGGCGTGGGTGACCAGGATTGGCTCGAGCAGGGTCACGGCGGAGGCGAAGGCCTTCAACCGATGATCAAAGGCTCCACCGCCCGCTCCGCCGACCGGGTTTCGATCCGCAGCGTGCTGCGGGGATCCGACGGTGCAGCTCCTCGCGCAACACGGCGCCGCACCAAGGCGCTGGTCGGGTGGTTGCTCTACTGCTGCACTGCAGTGGGGGGGACCGCTGCCGCGTTCACGGTACGTGACACGTTGTTCCCGTCGCTCGGCGCGGCGACCAAGCCGGCGATCTGGGCCAACAGCTCCGACACGACGTTGGCGACCGAGCACGGTTCGTCGTCGACGGAGGGCAAGGAAGCGACACTCGAAGCGATCACCGTTCCCGCCACGACAGCTTCGACGCTCGCGTCGTCGATCGAAGCTCAGACCGTCCCAGCGACCTCAGCCTCCAGCGAGGGCCCTGGCAGCAGCGTCGACAACCGTGGCCCCGGCAGCGACGGGCCTGCCACAGGCACGACGGTGGTTGGTCCGAGTTCGAGCAGCCCCGGGCCTGGCACAACCGTCGACGATCATCCCACCGAGAGCTCTACTCCCGGGTCCGCCTCGACCCCGACCAGTGCCGACTCGACGCCCACGAGCGCCTCGACCCCTGGCCCGTCTGCTACCGATCCCGGCCATCAAGGTGGCAAGGGCGGCGGTGGTGGCAGCCCCGGTGGCCCGGCGTCCTCGACCCCGTGACCGTCGACCCCCTGACCGTCGATTCCCTGACCCTCGAGCGGGTCGCTCAGCTCAATCGAGGTGTTCGCTGGCCCACAGCGCTGCTTGCGTGCGGTCGGTGACACCCAAGCGTTGAAAGACGTTGGTGAGGTGGGCCTTCACGGTCCGCTCGCTGATGCCGAGCTTGCGGGCGATCTGCTTGTTGGCCAGGCCGCCACGCACCAGCAGCAGCACTTCGCGCTCTCGATCGGTCAGCGTGTCGGAGTCCGCCGACGTCCGCCGGGAATCGAGGAGCACCCTGGCTGCCTTCGGGTCGAGTGGCGAGCCACCTTCATAGATGGCGCGGACCGCGGCGGCGATCTCGTCGGGCTCGGAGTGCTTCAGGAGGTAGCCCTCTGCACCGGCCCGCAGCGCCTCCATGATCCGGCTCTGATCGCTGAACGATGTCAGCACGAGCACCCGTACGTTGGGGTGTGCCGCGACAATCCTCTTGGTCGCCTCCACACCATCCATCTCCGGCATCGACAGGTCCATCAGCACGACGTCGGGCTGGAGCTCGGCCACGAGGTCGAGTGCCTCGAGACCATTGGCGGCCATGCCGACCAGCTCGATGTCGTCGGTGGTCGCCAACAGTTGCGCCAGACCGTTGCGTACGATCACATGGTCGTCGACGACCACGAGGCGGATCACAGCTGCCCGCCAGTCACGACGGGCAGCTTGACCTCGACACGTGTGCCGGCGCCGGGGGCCGACAGGACCGACAACTTGCCGCCGGCATCGGCGACGAGACCCGACAGTGCACGAAGACCGAAGTGGCCGTCGCTGTTGGTGTGCTCGATCTGCTCGGGCGTGAAACCCCGGCCGTCGTCGTCGACGACGATTCGAGCCACGTTGCCCGTGACCCGGGCCACGAGTCGAACCCTGGTTGCGCCAGAGTGGCTGACGACGTTGCGAAGCGCCTCTTGCGCACTGCGGTACATGAGCCCGACGGTATCGGCGGAAAGGTCGGCTTTACCGAGATCGACCTCGAGCTTCACCGCGATGCCGCGGTTCGACACTCCACCGAGCAGATCGCCGAGCGCGAATTCGAGGCCCTCCTCGTGGAGGTTCGGTGGATAGATCTCGACGAGCAACGATCGCAACGACTTGATGCTGCTGCGGATGCTCGATGATGCGTCGGCCATCTTGGGTGCATCGCTGCTTTCGGTGCGGCTGGCCGCGGCGAGGCTCAGTGAAACCCCGGTGAGCTCTTGCACCACGCCGTCGTGCAGATCGCTGGCGATACGCCGGCGCTCGGCCTCGGATGCCTGGATCGCATGGCGCAGCAAGCGCTCCCGTTGCAGTTGGGCGGCGCGCAACCGTCGAGCGAGGGTGATGAAGATCGGGACCTGGATGAACTCCAAGGCGATCAGGGACCCGATGGCGATCGGTGCGAACTGCTTCCACAGGTCACGTCCGACCTCGGTGACCCCGCTGTAGCGGAAGTACGCCTCGAAGATCACCGGCGTGCCCTGGATCGTGTGGGTCAACTGGTAGACCTCGAGCAACTTGGTGAACGGGCGCTCGTAGGCGTTCTCGGGGGCCGAGAGGTCGCTGACCTCGGCCTTGGCGACGGAGTCGTTGTTGGCGAACATCTCGGCTTTGTCGGCATCGAGGATGTACTTGTCGCCCACCAGCTCATGCTCATCGGAGTAGATGATCGTGCCGTCCTCCAGCCACACCTTGACTCTGACGAGGTTGGGGCTGAGCACTGCGGCCTGCACTCGGTCGTTGAGGTGTGCTTGCGCCGCGGGATTGCCCGTGATCAGGCCATCGTCTGCGTTGGTCTCGATCACGCCTTTGGCGATGTAGAAGGTGGCATTGCGGGCCTGGGCGATGGCTTGCTCGGTGCCGACGCGCCGGCTGGCGAACGCCGTGAAGACGCTGACCAGGGTGAGTGCAGCGATGGCTCCGATGCTGAATCGGATGATCAGTTGCTTGATCGACGCAGGGGTGCGGTCGAGGTGCTTCTTCAGCTGGGCGTCAGTTTCGAACACCGAGGTCTGAAGAGGCGCCGCCGAGCCCGTACGCGGTTCATCCGCGACGTGTGTGCTCACGCGCGAATCTTGCCACGTGCGTGACCGATCGGCAACGCCCCGATGGTGCTACGACCTGCTTGGTTGGTCCCCGAACCGTCGAGCTATGTCAATCTGTGCCCCCTGAGGGTGCCGCGGTGCCACCCGCCAGCCAAGGAGGCACGACATGGCGCTACCGATCAGACCGGGTTTGACGGTGCCGCTGCCAGGCCCGTTGCACAGCCACCGCGACAAGCTCGGCGAACTGTTCGACCTCGGCTACACCGACATCTGGTCGGCAGAATCCGATGGTGCAGATGGTTTCACGCCCCTGGCGCTCGCCGCGGCATGGGAGCCACGGCTGCGTCTGGGGACAGCAATCGTCCCGGCCTTCACCCGCTCGCCCGCGTGCTTCGCCCAGTGCGTCGCATCGCTGGCCGACGCCGCACCGGGCCGGTTTGCCATCGGCATCGGGTCAAGCAGCAACGTGATCGTGGAGCGCTGGAACGGTGTGCCCTTCGTCGAGCCGTACAAGAAGGTGCGAGACGTCGTGCGGTTTTTGCGCGATGCCTTGGAGGGCGACAAGGTCTCCAAGGTGTACGACACGTTCGAGGTGCAAGGTTTTCGGCTCGGGGTTCGGCCCGAACATCGTCCGCCGATCCTCGTCGCCGCGTTGCGTGAAGGGATGTTGCGGCTGGCTGCGCGCGAGGGCGATGGGGCGATCATCAACTGGCTCTCGCCAACCGATGTGATCAAGGTGGCGGGCGTGGTTGCCGCAGCAGCAGGCGGCGAGGAGAAAGAGATCGTGGCCCGGATCTTCGTGTGCCCGAGCGAGAACGCTGCCGTGGTGCGTGAGGCGGGGAGGTATGCGATTGCTGCGTATTTGAACGTGCCGGTGTACGCGGACTTTCACGACTGGCTGGGGCGTGGCGAGCAGTTGCGGCCGATGTGGGATGCCTGGAAAGCGGGCGATCGCAAAGCGGCGCTGGCGGCGATACCCGACTCGCTGGTCGATGAACTGATCGTGCACGGCTCGCCCGCCGAGTGCCGGGCGACGATCCAGTCGTACTTCGACAATGGGGTGACCACGACCTCGTTGGCGATCTTGCCGCTGGACCCTGACCTGAAGCATTGGGATGCCGTGCGGTCGTTGGCGCCGAACGCTGTGTGAACCTGCGGCTCATGCCGCACGATGTTGGTGGTCGGCGAATTCGTCGGCTGTGGCGGTGATGCCGGTTGCCTGGGCGGCCAGTTGGCGGCGAATGGCCGCAACGTGAGCGAGACCGCGTGCACGGGTTCGCTGATCGAGTCGGAATTGGACCGGCAGGTCGGAGATTGCCAGCAGGCTGAGCTGCTCGGAAGTGGCGTGTTGAGCCTGACGCTTTGTCATAGCTGCATCATCGCGAAGGGGTGTGACACAGTGGTCCGGTGATCGTGGCTCAGGTGCTTTCGGCGATGGCGGGTTTGACCCTGGTGATCTGGACGCTGTTTGCGGCCCTGCGGACTGTGGTCGTCCCGCGCGCCGTCATCCCGAGCCTGACCCGACTGCATTTCGTCACGATCCGCAAGATCTTCAATTGGTTCGCCGGACCGAAACGGTCGTTCGCCAGCCGTGACGCCACCATGTCGCTCTATGCGCCGCTGGCGCTCGTGAGCCTGCCCGCGACGTGGGTCCTGATGGTCCTGTCGGGATTCACAGCCATCTTCTGGGGCACGGGCGTGCATCCGCTGACCGAGGCCTTTGCGACCAGCGGCTCGTCGCTGTTCACGCTGGGCTTCATTCGCCCCCGCGGCACACCTCGGATCGGGCTGGAGTTCACCGAGGCGGGCATCGGGCTCGGCCTGATCTCGTTGATGATCTCCTATCTCCCGACGATCTACACCGCGTTCAGCCGCCGCGAAGCGCTGGTCGGCATGCTCGAGGTTCGTGCAGGGCTACCGCCGAGCCCCGCCGAACTGCTGACCCGATACACCCGGATCGGGTGGCTCGACCGAATCGACGAGGATGTCTTCGAGCGTTGGGAGTCGTGGTTCGTCGACATCGAGGAGAGCCACACCAGCCAACCTTCGCTGGTGTTCTTCCGTTCGCCGCATCCCGAACGCAGCTGGATCACCGCCGCCGGCTGTGTGCTCGACACGGCGGCCATCGTCGCGTCCACCCTCGATCGACCTCGCAACGCCAGTTGCGAGGTCATGATCCGCAGCGGGTTCCTGGCGTTGCGGCGGATCGCCGATTCGTTCCAGATCCCGTACGACGCCGATCCCCTGCCGACTGATCCCATCACGATCTCGCGACGCGAGTTCGATCTGCTCTGTGTGGAACTGCGCGCGCTCGATGTGCCGCTGAAGCGAGATCTCGATCAGGCCTGGCAGGACTTCAGCGGATGGCGGGTCAACTACGACCAGGTGTTGGTGCGGCTGTGTGCGCTGACGATGGCGCCGCCGGCCAAGTGGTCGAGCGATCGGGTGACGCCGCTCGACCTGCCGAAGCTTCGGTTCCGCCGCAGGCGCGCCTGGCGTAGCTAGGCCGACAGGACGAGGCTGCCGCCCACCGCGACCAGCACGACTGCGATGGGCGCGGCGTACGACGCCCACTTGGGAAGCGCTGCGTGGCCGGGGGCAAGGATCACGAACCCGCAGAGCGCTCCGGCAATGGCGCCACCGAG
>JAYVOI010000258.1:0-3845 GCA_043758005.1 Ilumatobacteraceae bacterium | reverse complement strand
ACGACATCGTGCTGTCGCAGGTGACCATCACCGATGATCGTGCCAAGGTCGTCGACTTCTCCGTCGGGTACTTCAAGGCCGATCAGGGCTTGCTCGTCAACAAGGGCACCACGGTGGCGAGTTGGGAAGACATGAAGAAGTTGACCATCGGTGTGCAGGCGTCGACGACTGCCGAGTTCGACGTGACCTCGGGTGAAGTGCCCGGTTGGAAGCTCGACAACGTGAAGTCGTTCCCCGACCTGGCCTCCGCCTACGCCGCGCTCTCGGCCGGCACGGTTGACGGTGTGATGATCGACACGCCGATCAACCTCGGTCAGGCCGCCCAGTCGGGTGGCAAGGAAGAGGTCGTCGCCCAGTTCAAGACCGGTGAGGAATACGGCGCGATCTTCGGCAAGGGTTCGGGCAAGAAGGAGATCTTCGACCCGATCATCCAGGGTCTGATCGACGACGGCTCGATCAACGCCCTCATCGCCAAGTATCTCGGTGGCGATCCGTCGACGGTTCCGTTCGTCGAAGTACCCGTGTGAGCCTGGGTTGAGCGATTCGGGGCTGTCCGGCCCACTCGCCATGAGGCGGGTGGGCCGGGTGTTGACCTACCGCAGGGCGGCCACCGTCGCCCTGCTGTTCCCTCCGGCCGGCGTGCCGGCGATGATGCACTCGATGCGTGCCGCGCGGCTCGCCAGCGAGGGCGAGATCGAGTCGGCTCGGATCGAGGGCGAGCGAGCCCGCGACTGGTCGTGGTACGCGGTCGGGATCGGCCTGTCGGTCTACATCGTCGCCTTCGTGGCCTGGCTGCTGGTCACCAACCACCACGCTGTCGCCCAGGTCTTCTTCGGCTGGGCGACGTTGACCGACGGTCTGGCGTGGCGGTCGTTGCTGAAGGGGTTCTGGATCAACGTGCAGGTGTTCCTGATCGCCGAGATCATCGTGCTGGTGTGGGCACTGGTGGTCGCTGTCATGCGCCTCCTACCCGGGCCGGCGTGCAAGCCAGTTCGCCTGCTGGTCACGGCCTACGTCGACATCTTCCGCGGCGTGCCGGCACTGCTCGTCATCCTGATCATCGGTCTCGGCCTTCCACAGGCTCACGTCCCGATCCTCGGCAGCTTCTCCGACATGGACTATGCGATCCTGGCCCTCAGTCTCACGTACGGCGCCTACGTGTCGGAGGTGTACCGAGCCGGCATCGAATCGATCCACTGGAGCCAGACGGCCGCGGCCCGATCGCTCGGTCTGTCGTACTCGCAGACGATGCGGCATGTGGTCGTCCCACAGGCCGTTCGCCGGGTGATCCCACCGTTGCTCAACGATTTCATCGGTCTGCAGAAAGACACATCGCTGATCGGCGCGCTCGGCGTGCTCGACGTGGTCAGCCGGGCCCGGTTCGTCAACAACTCCCGGGGCACGCTGGCCGCGTATTCCATGTCGGCACTGCTGTTCCTGCTCGTGACGATCCCATTCACCCGCTGGCTCGACGGTCTCATCCGCCGTCAGCAGGCCCGCACACTGGCAGGGCGGAGCTGATGGCCTTCCTCGAACTGCGCGATGTGCACAAGACCTTCGGCACCAACCCGGTGCTTCGCGGCATCAACCTCGATGTCGAACTGCACCAGGTCGTCTGCCTGATCGGGGCGTCGGGCAGCGGCAAGTCGACCATGCTGCGGTGCATCAACCAACTGGAGACCGTCGACAGCGGCGAGATCCGTCTCGGCGGCGACCGGGTCAGTGGGCGAGGGATCGATGTCGACGCGTTGCGCCGCGAGGTCGGCATCGTCTTCCAGAGCTTCAACCTGTTTCCGCACATGACCGTCTTGGCCAATGTCTGCCTGGCACCGGTCAAGGTGCTCGGGCTGTCGGCGGAGTTGGCCGAGGAGCGAGGCATCGCCTTGCTGAAGCGCATCGGGCTCGACGACAAGGCCAAGGAGTATCCCGACCGGTTGTCGGGGGGCCAGCAACAGCGTGTCGCCATCGTGCGCGCCTTGGCGATGGAACCCCATCTGCTGCTGCTCGACGAGATCACTTCGGCCCTCGATCCCGAACTGGTCGGCGAGGTGTTGAACATCGTGCGCGACCTGGCGGCGGACGGCATGACGATGATGCTCGCCACCCACGAGATGGGGTTTGCCAGAGAGGTCTCGTCGAAGGTCTGCTTCCTCCACGAGGGCGTGATCCACGAAGAAGGGCCCCCGTCGCAGATCTTCGAGAACCCCCAGCAGGACCGCACCAAGGCGTTCGTGCAACGGATCATCGACGCCGGCAGGCTGTGACCAGGTCTTTTGCGGAAGTGGTTGGCTTGACCCCTTGACAGTGAGACACGAAGTGTCTTACTGTCTCACGATGAGTCTTGACCCGGCAGAACAGCGCGTCCTCGACGCGGCGAAGTTCTGTTGCGAGCGATGGGGACTCGCCAAGGTCACGATCGAAGACATCGCCACCGAGGCCGGCGTGTCTCGCGCCACCCTCTACCGCATGTTCCCCGGCGGCAAAGACGTGTTGTTCGAGGCATTGCGGGTCCGCGAGCTCGAGGATTTCTTCACCCGCCTCAGCGTCCACCTCGACGGTGCAATCGACTTCGAAGACCTGCTGGTGCGCTGCGTCATGCACGCCACCCACGAATTGCGCAGCGATCAGCACCTGTCGCTGATGCTGGCCAGCGAGCCGGGCGACACGCTGGGCCAGCTGACCGTCGATGGCCTGCCACGCATCATCCGCGTCGCCACCGTGTTCCTCGCCCCGTTGGTCGACGGCTACCTGCCGCGCCGCGAGGGCGCCCGGTTGGTCGAGCTGCTGTCCCGTCTGGTCATCAGCTACTTCCTCGCGCCGTCCGAGCAGGTCGATCTCGGCGAACCCGAGTCCGCCCGTACGTTCATCCAAGCCTTCATCCTTCCGGCCTTCCAGCCATCTCTGACCAGGAGCTGACCAAATGACTGTCACCCACAACGACAACCAAACGATCATCGGCCGTACCGAGATCAACGACATCGACGCGATTCTGGCGATCCCCACCCACGATCCGAATGAGATCGCCCACATCGTCAAGAACAACGCCGACACGATCTTCACCTGGGACTACTCGCTCAGCCGGCCGGCTCTTCGCAAGCTGTACGAGAAGGCCAAGGTCGGCCAGTGGAACGCCACGACCGACTTGCCGTGGGACACCGAGGTCGACATCGAAAAGACCGTCGCCGAGGATCAGGCGCTGATCGGGACCGGCATCGATGCGTCCGTCTACGTCGGCACGCCGGTCGAGAAGTGGGACGAGAAGAAGTGGCTCGAGTTCGGCGTCGAGAGCCGCAACTGGAGCCTCAGCCAGTTCCTGCATGGCGAGCAGGGTGCGCTGTTGTGCACCGCCAAGATCGTCGAGACCGTGCCGTGGTACGACGCCAAGTTGTACGCCAGCACGCAGGTCGTCGACGAGGCCCGCCACGTCGAGGTGTTCGCCCGCTATCTCGAGGAGAAGCTCGGCGGCAAGTATCAGATCAACTCACACCTGCGCATGCTGCTCGATGACATCGTCAACGACAGCCGCTGGGACATGACCTACCTCGGAATGCAGGTGATGGTCGAAGGACTCGCGCTCGCGGCGTTCGGCTTCATGCACCAGTTCACCAACGAGCCGCTGCTGAAGCAGTTGCTGCGCTACGTGATGAGTGACGAAGCTCGCCACGTGGCATTCGGGGTGCTGTCTCTGAAAGAGGTCTACGACTCGCTCAGCGATGCCGAGATGAAGGACCGCCAGGAGTTCGCCTTCGAGGCCGCCATCCGCATGCGTGACCGCTTCATGCAGCAAGAGGTGTGGGAGCGCATTGAAGTGAACGTGCGCGACATCGTTCCGTTGGTGCTCGAGG
>JAYVOI010000257.1:0-8940 GCA_043758005.1 Ilumatobacteraceae bacterium | reverse complement strand
CGACGGTGTGGTCCAGGGCGACCTGTTCCTGATCGGTGGCGGTGACCCCGTGTTGGCCAGCGAGTGGTGGAACGGGAACAACCCGAAGTGGCCGCCGTTCAACGAGACGTCGTTCGAGGCGCTTGCGGACACGATCCAAGAAGCGGGAGTCACCAAGATCACCGGGCAGGTGGTCGGCGACGGGTCGCGCTACGACGACGAGTTCTTCGCCCCGACGTGGGCCCAACCCGACCACGTGACGCAAGCCGGCCCGATCGACGCCTTGCTGGCGAACGACTCATGGCAGACCCCGCAAGTCGCAGCCAAGGATCCGGCGCTCGGTGCAGCGACCGTGCTGCGTTCGATGCTCAAGGATCGCGGCATCGCCGTCGGCGATGCCGCAACCGGTGTTGCCACGGGCGGAGCCACGATTGCCGAGGTGAAATCGCAGCCGTTGCCGGCGATCTTGGCCGAGATGTTGACGACCAGCGACAACAACACTGCGGAGATGGTGTTGAAGGAGATCGGCTTCCACAGCACGGGCCAGGGCACTCGGGCCGCCGGTCTGCAGGTGGTGACGGATCGGTTGACGTCATGGGGCGTGCCCACCGCTGGTGATCTGCTGGTCGACGGTTCGGGTTTGTCCGACGCCAACCGACTGACGTGCGCGACGATCCTGGCGGTGCTCGAGCACGGCTCGGCGACCGATGCGGTCGGCCAGGGCATGCCAGTCGCCGGAGCACCCGGGGGCACGCTGTTCGACGTGTTCACCGGCACACCGTTGGCGGGGAAGTTGCACGGCAAGACGGGTTCGCTCAACCCGAACTGCAACCCCGGACAACTCGGCGCCAAGTCGCTCGGCGGCTACGTGCCACAGGCTGGTGGCGGTGCCATCGAGTTCGTGCTGCTGCAGAACGGCGAGTGCATTGCCAAGAACTACAAGGCACTGTGGGATCAGCTGGGTCAAGCCCTGGCGCCGTACCCGACCGGCCCGACCACAGAGACGCTCGCGCCGCGGTGACGACCTGATGGCGATCATGCCGATGTTCCCGCTGGGCACGGTGCTGCTGCCCGGTGTGGTCCTGCCGCTGCACGTGTTCGAGCCTCGCTACCAACAACTCGTCCGGGACTGCCTCGAAGCGACCGAGCACGAGTTCGGCGTCGTGCTGATCGATCGTGGTAGCGAGGTCGGGGGTGGCGACTCGCGAATGGATGTCGGTGTCGTCGCCAGCATGCTGCAGGTCGCCACGATGGACGCCGGACGATTCGCCGTGGTGGCGGTCGGGACTCGACGAGTCCGAGTCACGCGCTGGCTCGACGACGACCCGTACCCCCGGGCCGATGTCGAGGACTGGCCGGATCCGTATGCCGAGGTGCCCGATGCGCGGATCTCGGCGACGGCCGCTCGTGCCAGGCGGTGCGCCGGCCTGGCGGTCGAGATGGGTGATCAGACCAATGTGCCCGAGGGTGAACTGACGGGTGATGCGTCGATCGACAGCTTCGTCCTCACGGCGATCAGCCCCTTCGGGCCTGCCGATCAGTACGCCGCATTGGCCGCCCCGGATCCTCTGGCCAGATTCGACCTCATCGATCGTTTGCTCGACGACGTCGAGGCTGGCCTGCAGTTCCGTCTGGGTTGATCAGTCGCGGTTCGGGACCTCCGCGTGCTACACATATGGCCGTGCCCGACAAGGACAAATCCGCCGCGAAAGGCGACTCAGGCCAGATCGGTCAGGTCATCGACCTCGTCAAGGAGTACGCCCGGCAGGAGACGCTCGGCCCCATCAAGGGTGCTGGGAGATGGCTGGCCGCGGGAGCCGCAGGCGCCGTGCTGTTGGGCACCGGATGCGTGTTCTTGGTGCTCGGCGTGTTGCGTATGGTGCAGAACGAGTTCGGCCGATCGTTTCGGGGGAGCTGGGTCACCATGCTGCCCTACCTGTTCGCGTTTGTCGCCAGCCTGGCTGTGATCGGCGTGGCCGCGTGGCGGATCTCGAAGAAGAAGACCTTGCAGAAAGAGAGACGATGATGGCGCAGCAACGCATCACCCGCGACGACCTCGAATCGCGATTTCGTCAACTCCAGGACAACGTCCAAGGTCGCGTCGACGACAAGAAGCGCACGCTGGCAACCGTCGGTGTCGTGGGAGGGGTCGTGCTGCTGCTGATCTTCTTCATGCTCGGCAGTCGGCGCGGCAAGAAGAAGACCACGCTGGTCGAGATCCGCCGGGTCTGACACATGGCTCGCTCCCGCCTGCTGTCGCCGACAGTTGCACTCCGTCGCAACGCGATCTACAAGGGTCTGCTCGGTGGCCAGCGCGGCTGGTTGGCGATCGGCGCTGTCGTGTGGGCGCCGCGACTCTTGAAGCGGATCCTCGGGCGTACCGAGCAGCTTGTCGCCACCGAACGGCTCGAGCCGGGCCAGGTGCTCCGTATCGAAGCGATCAAGCGACCGACACGTGCTGAGGATCGCGCTCGTCGCCGCGCTCGATGAAGGTCCTGCTGCGCAACCCGCGCCGTGAGATCGAGGTGGTGGGCGTCCACCGGGTCCATGCCCTTCTGGCGAAGCTCGACCTGAATCGCGAATCGCACTTGGTGATCTGCAACGGCACGCTCGTTCCCGGCGATGCCGAGTTGCTCGACGGTGACATCGTCGAGGTCCGCCCGGTGATCTCCGGGGGTGTGTGATGGTGGCGGTCGGCTCGAAGTGTCGTACCTGTCGAGGGCCGGCGATCATCGACCTGCCGCGGCACAACGCCAACTTCTGCGCGGAGCACTTCTTGGAACTGTGCCGTCGCCAGGTCACCAAGGCGATCGAACACTTCGCCATGATGACCCGCGACGACAAGGTGTTGGTTGCAGTCTCGGGGGGCAAGGACAGCCTTGCGGTGTGGGATCTGCTGATCGAGCTCGGATACCACGCCGACGGCCTGTACGTGGGGCTGGGGATCGGTGATTACAGCGAGACGTCGGCAGAGTACGCCCGTGCGTTTGCGGCCGAACGGAACCTGAACCTGATCGAGGTCAAGCTGCGAGACGAATACGGATACGACGTGCCGACCGCGGCGAAAGCGACCCGCCGTGTCCCCTGCTCCGCATGTGGCATGAGCAAGCGGCACGTGTTCGACAAGGCCGCGCTCGACGGCGGCTACACGGTGCTGGTCACCGGCCACAACCTCGACGACGAAGCGGCGGTGCTGTTCGGGAACACGCTGCATTGGGATGTCGAGTACCTGGCTCGTCAGCTGCCGGTGCTCGAGGCTCGCCCCGGCTTTCCCAAGAAGGTCAAGCCGTTGGTCCGGCTCACCGAACGCGAGACCGCGGCGTGGTGCATCGTGCGTGGGATCGACTACCTCGTCGATGAGTGCCCGATGGCCGCGGGCAACAAGCACTTGGCATACAAGGCGGCGCTCAACACGATCGAGGAGACATCGCCCGGTACGAAGGCCGGGTTCTACTTCAACTTCATCGACAACATGGCCCCGCTGCTGGCCGGCCGTGCCGTGGCCGATGGTCAGGCGCTCGGGTCGTGCTCGAACTGTGGCGCGCCGACGACCGGTAGCGTGTGCGCCTTCTGCCGTCTGGTGGAGACGGCTTCAGCCCACGCCCCCGTGCCGGTCGAACTGGTCATGAAGAAGGGGAGAGGCCCACGATGAACACACCGTTCGCCTATGGCGAGAAGGTGTTGCTGCTCGATCTGAAGCAGCGCAGGTATCTGATCACGCTTGCCGAGGGCTCCGAGTTCCACAGTCACAACGGCTTCTTCGCCCACAGCGATCTCGTCGGGCAACTCGAGGGCGTGGTGGTGAAGAGCACGAAAGGCTCTCCGTACACCGCGCTGCGACCGACCCTCGAGGACTTCGTCGTGGAGATGCCTCGAGGCGCTCAGGTGATCTATCCGAAGGATCTGGCGCCGATGTGCATGCTCGCCGACATCGGTCCCGGGGTCCGTGTGTTGGAGAGCGGAGTCGGGTCGGGGGCGCTCAGCATGACCATGCTGCGATGGGGCGCAGAGATCGTCGGCTACGAGTTGCGCGAGGACTTCGCCAATCGGGCCAAGGCCAATGTGCGCAGCTTCCTCGGCGAAGGGGCGATGGAGCGCTATCACGTCGAGTTGCGCGATTGCTACGACGGCATCGACGAGCGCGGGATCGACCGCGTCGTGCTCGACCTGCCCGAGCCGTGGCAGGTCGTGCCGCACGCGATGGAGGCACTGCGTCCCGGCGGCATCCTCATCGCCTACACGCCATCCATCCTCCAGGTCTCGCAGTTGCGCAACGCCTTGGCCTCGAAGGCGTGGAACGGGACCCGCAGCCTCGAAGTGCTCCACCGCGGTTGGTACGTCGAGGGCCAAGCAGTGCGCCCCGACCACCGCATGGTGGCCCACACGGGCTTCTTGACCACCGCCAGATTTCTCGGCTGACGCGTACCTCTGTCGCTGGGAGGTCGCTGAACGACCTGGGAGCGACAAAGGTTCGAGTCAGCCACACCAGTCTGGGCCCGAAACGCGAAGAAAGGGCGCCGACGGCGCCCCTTCTTCACAAACCGGTGATGACTACGCCTCGATGAAGATGCACTCGCCGGGGCATTCCTCGGCGCTCTCGATCACGGCGTCGAGCTTGCTGTCGGGGAAGCTGGCCATGCCCTCAGCGCCTTGAGGATTGCCCTTGGCCGTGGCGTAGATCTTGTCGCCTTCTCTGACGTAGGCAAGGCCATCGTCGAGCAGCGTGAAAACGTCGGGCGCGATCTCCTCGCACAGCCCGTCGCCGGTGCACAGATCCTGGTCGATCCAGACCTTCATACTCATTGTCTCCTCATTCGAAGGGTCAGACGTGGCTGAGCATACAGCCCGCCCACCTGCAAACACTGGTTACTGCGTTCCAGGTGGTAGGGGTCACGCCGGGCCGGCCGCGGCCGGTGATCAGCAAGTGCGCGTCACTGGGCACCGCGCGCGTGTAGGTTCCGACCATGGCAGATGATTCTGACCCCACCGATGCGGTGTTGCAGGCGCAAGTCGTCGTGCTCGAACAGGAGATTGATCAACTGCGCCGCCGCCTCGCCGATGCCCCGAAGCGCCAGCGCGCGCTCGAGGAGCGCCTGTTGGAAACCAAGGGCCAACTTGCCCAGGCGGTCTCACAGAACGAGAAGTTGAGCTACACGCTGCGCGAGGCCCGCGAGCACATCTCGTCGTTGCGCGACGAGGTCGACAAGCTGACCCAGCCACCCTCGGCATACGGCGTGATCGTCGGCAAGAACGACGACGGCACCGTCGATGTACTGACGAGTGGTCGAAAGATGCGCGTCGGGCTGCACCCCGACATCGATCACGAGCAGTTGCCACGTGGATCAGAGGTCGTGCTCAACGAGAGCTTCAACGTGGTGCAGGCCCGTCAACCCGAAGTCACGGGCGAGGTCGTGTCGATCAAGGAACTGCTCGACGACGGCGTGCGGGCACTGATCGTGGGCCGCGCCGACGAGGAGCGGGTCTGCGAGCTCGCCGACTCGTTGCGCGGAGTACACCTCCGAAGCGGCGACACGATGCGACTCGACCCGCGCACCAACATGCTGCTGGAGAAGCTGCCCCGACCGGAGGTGGAGGATCTGCTGTTGGAGGAAGTGCCCGACATCTCCTACAGCGACATCGGGGGACTCGACAGCCAGATCGAACAGATCGCCGACGCTGTCGAGTTGCCGTTCCTGTACCACGACCTCTTCGCGGAGCACCAACTCCCGGCGCCGAAGGGCATCTTGCTCTACGGCCCACCCGGTTGTGGCAAGACGCTGATCGCGAAGGCTGTCGCCAACTCGTTGGCCAAGAAGGTCGCCGACAAGACCGGTGGGGAGAAGGGTCGCAGCTACTTCATCAACATCAAGGGCCCGGAGTTGCTGAACAAGTACGTCGGCGAGACCGAGCGCCAGATCCGCCTGGTGTTCCAGCGTGCTCGTGAGAAGAGCGAAGAAGGCTGGCCCGTCATCGTGTTCTTCGACGAGATGGACTCGATGTTCCGCACGCGTGGCTCGGGGATCAGCAGCGACATGGAGTCCACGATCGTCCCGCAGTTGCTGGCCGAGATCGACGGTGTCGAAGGTCTGCGCAACGTGATCGTGATCGGGGCGACCAACCGCGAGGACCTGATCGATCCGGCCATCCTCCGGCCGGGTCGTCTCGACGTGAAGATCAAGATCGAGCGTCCCAACGACGTCGCTGCCCGTCAGATCTTTGCCCAGTACCTGACCGACGAGATCCCGATCGCGCCGGACGAGAAGATCCCGGACATGATCGTCAGGACCGTCGAGGAGATGTACCGGGGCGACGAAGCCAATCAGTTCCTCGAGGTCACCTATCAGAACGGCGACAAGGAGATCCTGTACTACAAGGACTTCTCATCGGGCGCCATGATCGAGAACATCGTTCGCCGTGCCAAGAAGCTGGCGATCAAGCGGGTCATCGCCGGCGGAGCACGCGGCGTGTCGACCCAGGACCTGCTCGACTCGATCAAGCAGGAGTACAAGGAACACGAGGATCTGCCGAACACGACGAACCCCGACGATTGGGCCAAGATCAGCGGCAAGAAGGGCGAACGTATCGTGTTCATCCGCACGCTCGTCAAGGGTCGCGCCGAAGCCGACCGCGAGGGCGGACGGGCGATCGAGCGAGTCGGTACCGGTCAATACCTCTAGGCATCGCCATGGCAATCGTGGTGCAGATCAGCGACACCCACCTGCGGGCCGCGCCGCACACCCCAGTCGACAAGGATCCCGACGAGTCGTTGTGGGCGACGGTCGCCGCGGTGTGCGACATCCATGCTGACCTCGTCGTGCTGACTGGCGATCTCGCCGACGACGGATCGATTGCCGCGTTGTCGCGAGTTCGGGAGCTCGTGGGCCGGCTCGCCGCGCCGTGCGTGGCGGTGGCCGGAAATCACGACGACGGTGCCCATGTGCCAGCGGTCTTCGGTTCGACCGACACGGTCGACCTGGGCTCGTGGCGAGTTTTGGCCGTCGAATCCGTGATTCCCGGCAAGGACCATGGCGCGGTCGACATCGCGGCGTTGATGGAACGACTCGACCGGCTCGATGATCGCCCGACGCTGCTCGCCATCCACCACCCTCCGATCTCGCCGAGCACGCACCCCATGTTCCAGCTCGACGGCGCCGAGCAGATGCTGACCGAGCTGCGCGCCCGCCCGCACGTCCGAGCCGTGGTCAGCGGTCATCTGCACCAGGCGTTCGACTGGCTCGACGGGGATCTGCGCGTCTGCGGCGCTCCCTCGTCGTACTACGCCATCGAGCACGACGGCAACGACTTCCGGTTGGACACCGATGGCATCGTTGGCGCGCAGGTGTTGACACTTGGCGACGACGGGTCATTTTCGTGTGAGCGAGTCGCTCGTTCGTTAGGGTGCTGACATGGCAATCCCAAAGGTCTGTGGGATCGAGACCGAGTACGGGATCATGGTCCGCGGGGCCGATAGCAACCCGGTCACTGCATCGTCACTGCTGATCAACTCGTACCTCGCGGTCAACTACCGCAAGGTCGGCTGGGACTTCGAGGACGAGCACCCCGGTCACGATGCCCGCGGCTTTGCCGTCGACGATCTGCTGGCGCCCGACATCGAGACCAACCTCGTCAACTCGGTGCTGACCAACGGTGCCCGCTACTACGTGGATCACGCGCACCCCGAGATCAGTACCCCTGAGTGCCTCACCGCACTCGAGGTGGTGCGCTACGACCGGGCGGCGGAGGAGATCATTCGCGAGAGCATGGTCACTGCGAAGAGTCACCTCCCCGAAGGCGCCGAGATCTTGTGCCACAAGAACAACTCCGATGGCAAGGGCAACAGCTACGGCTGCCATGAGAACTACCTGTTGGCCCGGTCTGTCCCGTTCGGCCGGATCGTCTCGCAGGTGACACCTCACTTCGTCACTCGCCAGATCGTGATCGGTGCCGGCAAGGTCGGTTGCGAACTGCCCGGTATGTCTGCCGACGACGTGCCATATCAGATCAGCCAACGAGCCGACTTCTTCGAGGAAGAAGTGGGCTTGGAGACCACGTTGAAGCGGCCGATCGTCAACACGCGCGACGAACCGCACTGCGACGCCAGCAAGTACCGACGCCTGCACGTGATCGTCGGCGACGCCAACATGAGCGAGGTGGCGACCTACCTCAAGGTCGGCGCCACCGCCATCGTGCTGGCGATGATCGAAGACGATGCGCTCGGCGACGATTGGCTGCTGGCGAACCCCGTTGCGGCGATTCGACAGGTCAGCCACGACCCCACGCTGCAGCGAACGGTGCTGCTGCACAACGGCCGCCGCGCCACGGCGATCGAAGTGCAGTGGGGGATGCTCGAGCGAGCCCGCAAGTACGAGCGCTCGCACGGCCTGGCCGTAGTCGGCGAATCGGTCGGCACTGACGTGCTGGCAAGGTGGGAATCGGTGCTCACCGGGTTGGAGAGCGATCGATCGACCGTCGCCGACGTCGTCGACTGGGTCGCCAAGCAGCGATTGATCGACGGCTACGCCGAGCGGCACAGCTTGAAGGTCACCGATGCCAGGCTGAAGGCGCTCGACCTGCAGTACCACGATCTGCGTCCCGACAAGTGCCTGGCGCAACGGGTCGGCCTCCAGACGTTGATCAGCGATGCTGACATTGCCTCCGCCAAGACCGAACCCCCGACCACCACCCGGGCGTACTTCCGCGGCAGGTGCCTGGCCAAGTGGCCGGCCGACATCGTTGCCGCGAACTGGGACAGCTTGGTCTTCGACATCGGTCGGGATCCGCTCCGTCGGGTCCCGATGATGGAACCATTGCGTGGGACGGCCGAGCATGTCGCTAGGTTGATCGACGAGAGCAACACCCCTGCCGAGCTGCTCGCCCGGTTAGGGGCATAGGGTTCGAACGGAGGAGATCATGGCTGAACGCACCCAGAAGCAAAAACCGGCACCCAGTCGCACGGAAGAG
>JAYVOI010000256.1:0-3852 GCA_043758005.1 Ilumatobacteraceae bacterium | reverse complement strand
GCAGCACCAGGCTGATGGTTCCGAGAATCGCCATCGAGAAGATCGCCGCCCACAGGCGGTCGCCCTGGTTGCCGGCGCTGGCCCGGGCACCGATTGCCCCGAGCCCTCCTGCACCGCCTTCGGCGAGGTAGGCGACGATCAGGGCCAGCCCGGTGTTGTACTTGGCCGCCGTGAACAACGCCGGCAGTGCCGAGGGAAGACGAAGGTGCCACACGACCTCCCAACGTGATGCGTCGACCGAGGCCAGCAGCTCCCGGCTCCACGGGTCGGCGCCACGCATGCCGTCGGCTGCGGCAAACGCGAACGCCGGCAGCGTGACGAGGGCGACGATGAAGATGACCGGTTTCTCGGAGAAGCTGCCGAGACCGACCTTGATCGAAGCGATGTATGCGGCGAACGGCGTGACGGCGATCAGCGTCAACACCGGCTGTGTTGCGTACTCGAAGAACCTCGACGATGCCATCGCCGCCCCGAGCACCAGGGCGACGACCACGGCGATGGCGAAGCCGATCGTCGCGTGGCGCATCGTGAGCAGTGCGGCCCTGAAGTAGTCGTCGGGAAATCTGCCCATGTACCGGATCACCCGGCTCGGCGTTGCCAGCACGAATGGTCGGATGTCGAAGGCGCGCACCAGCGCCTCCCATGCCCCGAAGAACACGGCCAGCCCGACGATCGGGGCGAAGTAGCGGACGCGGTTCACTCGTTGGCCCCTTCGAGCAACGCATGCCGAACACGGGTGCAGAGCTGGAAGAAGCGCGGGTCGTCGTCGACGTCGTCAGGTCGTGGCCGTGGCAGATCCACCTCGATGTCCGCCACGATCCGGGCCGGTCGGGGCGACGTGACCAGCACTCGGTCGCTCAACGCGACTGCCTCGCCGATGGAGTGCGTGACGAAGATCGTCGTCACGCCACGACCCTCGACGAGTTGGTTGATCAGCCCGCGCATCTCGGCGCGAGTGATCTCGTCGAGCGCGGCGAGTGGCTCGTCCATTGCCAACAGCGGCGCGCCCAGGGCGAGGGCGCGAACGAGGGCGACACGCTGTTGCATTCCCCCGCTGAGCTGGTGTGGGCGTGCATCGAGGAACGACCCCAGGCCGACCCGCTCGAGCAGCTGGATCGGGTCGGTGGTGGTCGATCCATTGGCCCGTCGATTGACATCGAGCAGCAGGCGAGCGTTCGCTCCGACGGTTCGCCATGGCAGCAGGCCGGGGTGCTGCGGCACCATGGCAACGCGTTTGTGGCGCCGCGCATCGGCGGCAGGCTCGCCGTTGACCAGCACCTCGCCCGACGTGGCCGGCTCGAGACCGGCGATCACGCGCAGCAACGTGGACTTCCCGCAGCCAGATGGCCCGATCACGCTGACGAACGAGCCGTGGTCGATCTCCAGATCGATCCCCGCAATCGTGTCGAGGGCTCCGAACGACTTGCGCAATCCGCTCACCGAGACGGCACTCGTCATGGTGTATATGGTTCCAGCAGCCGCTCGACGTGCTTGGCGAGGATGTCGAGCTCGATGTTGACCAGCGCGCCCGGCTGGACGACCGCCAAGGTCGTGACATCGGCGGTGTGCGGGATGACCGCGACCCGGAACGTGTCGGCGGTGAGGTCGAACGCAGTCAGGCTGATGCCGTCAACACCGATCGAGCCCTTCTCGACGATGTAGCGCATCTGCGCCGGTGGGATGCGTATGACCAGGTCAGGCGCAGCGGCAACGACCTCGCCGATGCAGTCGATGTGGCCGAGCACGAGGTGGCCACCGAGCCGTTCCCCGAGCGCCAACGGGCGCTCGAGATTGACCCGGTCGCCCGGGCGCAGGGACGACAGGGCCGTGCGGTCCAGGGTTTCGGCGCTGAGATCGGTGGCCCACCAGTCGCCGTCGGCATCGTTGCCACGATCGACCAGCGTCAGGCAGCAGCCGTTGACGGCGATGGATGCACCGAGATACCAGCCCTCGAGCACCTTCCGGGCAGCGATGCTGAGTCGGGCACCGTCGCCCCATTCCGTCCGCACCGTCTCGCAGCTCCGCACCGTGCCCATTTCCTCGACGATCCCGGTGAACATTGGCCCGAGTGTAGGCATGCGGGGCATTTGAACCCTCTGGCGCTATCATGGGCAGGTCCGTCGGGGCTCACCCTCCGGCGTGATGCGTGCCAATTCTTCGAATCGGACCGCGACCTCCAACCCAAGGAAGGCATCGACATGTCCAAACAGGACACGATCAACGCGCACAAAGTGCACGACAGCGACACCGGTTCACCGGAAGTGCAGATAGCTCTGCTCACCTCCCGGATCAACCAGCTCACCGAGCATCTGAAGAATCACAAGAAGGACCACCACAGTCGTCGTGGTCTGTTGATGCTGGTCGGCCGACGTCGTCGAATGCTCGACTACGCTCGCAACATCGATGTCGAGCGCTACCGCCAGATCGTTCAGAAGAACGGCTTGCGTCGCTAGCAGAAACAATCTTGGGCCGGGCCTCATGGCTCGGCCCTTGTCACATACACGAGCAGCCCACCGAGTCGGTTGTCAGTCGGGAGCTCCGCCCAGAAATTGGCGGAGTTGCCGACTGGGAACCGGCCCCGCTGCTCCTTCAACGGCACACAGGATGTGTGTCGACAACTGAAAGGAGCTCGCAATGGCAGAAGCCATTCGAGTGTCAGGCCCGGTTTCGGGTACTGACAAGACCCTGTCCTTCGAGACGGGCAAACTTGCCCAGCAGAGCCAAGGTGCTGTGCTGGCAAGCATCGGCCGCACCGTGGTGCTGGCCACCGCCAACGCCGCCAAGGACGTTCGGCCAGGGACGGATTTCTTCCCCCTGACGATCGACGTCGAAGAGCGTGCCTATGCGGCGGGCAAGGTGCCTGGTTCGTTCTTCCGTCGTGAAGGCCGGCCCACCGAGGATGCCATCCTCACCTGCCGCCTGACCGACCGCCCATTGCGCCCCGCCTTCCCGGTGGGGTTCCGCAACGAGACCCAGGTCGTGCTCACCGTCATGGGTGCCGACATGGCCAACCCGCACGACGTGCTCAGCATCAACGCCGCTTCGGCGTCGCTGATGATCTCGGGCATCCCGTTCGACGGCCCGATCGGCGCCGTGCGCATCGCTCACAGCCAGACCGGCGAGTGGATCCCTCACCCCACCTACGAGGAGGGGGAAGCCAGCACGTTCGAACTGGTCGTCGCCGGTCGTCAGCTCGACAGCGGCGACGTTGCGATCATGATGGTCGAAGCAGGCGGCACCGCCAAGAGCATGGAGTACTACGCAGCCGGAGCCCCGAAGGTCGACGAGAAGGTTCTCGCCGGCGGCCTCGAGGCCAGCAAGACGTACATCAAGGAGTCGATCGCCCTGCAGCGTCAGTTGGTCGCCTCGGTGATCGCCACGCATGGCCCGATCGTGCCGATGACGTACATCCCGCAGCTCGACTACAGCCAGGACGTGTTCGACGCCGTTGCTGCAATCGCTGCCGATGGTGTGGCGAAGGCCGTCACCATCAGCGCCAAGGCCGAGCGCAACGCCGCGACCGACGCTGCTGCAGCCGAGGCAATCGAGAAGCTGTGCGGCGAAGGTGCAGAGTTCGCCGGCCGTGAGCGAGAAGTGAAAGAAGCTGTCCGCAGCCTGACCAAGAAGTCGGTGCGCAAGCGCATCGTCGACGAGGGCCTGCGCATCGACGGTCGTGGTCCTCGTGACCTGCGTCCGCTCAGCAGCGAAGTCACCGTGCTGCCGACGGCACACGGCACCGGCCTGTTCCAGCGCGGCGAGACCCAGGTGATGAACGTCGTCACCATGGCCATGCCGCGCATGAACCAGCTGATGGACACCCTCAGCCCGGAGACCCACAAGTACTTCCTGTTC
>JAYVOI010000255.1:0-3853 GCA_043758005.1 Ilumatobacteraceae bacterium | reverse complement strand
CCCGCGACGTGACGGACGCGGACGAACGCCGCCGCGCCGGCGATCTGATGGGGGAGAAGTATCCGTGGGACGGTGACTCATCGATCGGCCTCACCCGTCATGCATGGTGTTACGAAGTGCCGCTGCTGGCCATCGACCACTGGGACGTCGATGAGTGATGCGGCGCCGTCCGACGCGCTGACCATGTTGGTCTACGCACTCGACGAGATGCGCGAGACCACCACGTTGTTGCCTGTCGCCGAGGTCAGCCGCGGGCAGAATCGACCGTGGTGGCGCAACCTCTTCTTCGGGTTTGCTCGAAGTCGAGCCGAGATCACCGCTGGGCTGGCCGTGCAGTACCTCGGCGAGAACATCGACCGGGCCCGGGCGCACTGGCGCGAGGCGTTGACGCTGTTGGCAGACCTGCAGCGGGCGCATGCTGCAAACGAGGTGGTCGTGGCCCTGATCGACGACCTGCGCGGCGCCGGCCTCGACACGGTGTTGCCACGGTTGCAGCACGACGCGATCCCGAACCCGATCGCCAAGACCGCGAGACATCTCACCGCCGTGGTCGAAACGATCCGCAGCTGCCAGCGCCTCGCCATGACAGCACGCGGCGAGCTGCTGCTGCAACAAGTGCGCGACGTCTAGGCAGAGGAAGCGGCGAGCGCCGCTTTCTCCTCGGCCAGGTCGGCGGCGATGAAGATGATCTGGTCCTCCTGGCCACCGACCAGCTTCTGCTCACCGCATCGCATCAACACGTCGGCACCGCTGACGTCGTACTGCTCGGCGGCGCGGAAGGCGTGCTTCAAGAAGCTGGAGTAGACACCGGCGTACCCCATCACGAGCGCCAGCCGGTCGATGATGCACTCGCTGTCCATCACCGGGCGGACCACGTCCTCGGCTGCGTCCATCAGGCCCAGCACGTCGATGCCGGTCGAGATCCCGAGGCGATCGGCGACGGCGGCGAACACCTCGTTCCGGGTGTTGCCGGCGCCGGCGCCGAAGCCGCGAACCGAGCCGTCGATCTGCACCGCGCCGGCACGCACCGCGATCACCGAGTTGGCGACGGCGATCCCGAGGTTGTCGTGTCCGTGGAACCCGACCTGGGCGTCGCTGCCCAACTCGGCCACCACCGCCTCGACGCGGTACTGCGCATCTTCCAGGATCATCGCCCCGGCGGAGTCGACGACGTAGACGCACTGGCATCCGGCGTCGGCCATGATGCGTGCCTGCTTGGCGATCAGCTCCGGCGGTTGCCCGTGCGCCATCATCAAGAACCCGACGGTCTCCAACCCCAGCGAGCGGGCCAGGCCGAAGTGCTGGATCGAGACGTCGGCCTCGGTGCAGTGCGTGGCCACGCGCACGATCGACAGACCGATGTCGTGGATGAAGCGGATGTCGTCCATCGTGCCGATGCCGGGGACCATCAGGGCGGCGATCTTGGCGTGCTTGGCGGTCTCCACGGCGGCCTTCATCAACAGCCGTTCGTCGGTCAGCGAGAAGCCGTAGTTGAACGACGAACCGCCGAGGCCGTCGCCGTGGGTGACCTCGATCACGGGCATGCCGGCGGCGTCGAGTGCGGCGACGACATCGCGTACCTGCTGCTCGGTGAACTGGTGGTTCTTGGCGTGCGAGCCGTCGCGCAGGCACGTGTCGGTCATGCGCACGTCGAGCAGGTTCGAGTACGGCATCAGTTGGCTCCGTTCATGTGCGTGGCGATGCGGTTGCCGGTTGCCGCGGCAGCCGCCGTCATGATGTCGAGGTTGCCGGCATAGGGCGGGAAGTAGTCGCCGGCGCCTTCGACCTCGACGAGCACGGCGAGACGTGGTGTGCCGTCGCGCGACTCGCCGAACTGTGGCGGTGATTTCAAACGGTAGCCGGGCACGTACTGGGCGACGTTGGCAACGGCGTCCTCGACCGCCTTGGTGATCAGCACCTCATCGGCGTCGCGCGGCAACTGGCAGAAGATGGTGTCGCGCATGATCAACGGCGGGTCAGCGGGGTTGAGCACGATGATGGCCTTGCCGCGTCCGGTCCGCCCGACCTCGGCAATCGCACGCGACGTGGTGCGGGTGAACTCGTCGATGTTGGCGCGAGTGCCCGGCCCTGCCGAGACGGAGGCGACGGTGGCGACGATCTCGGCGTAGTCGACGGCGGTCACGGCGGCGACCGCATGCACGATCGGGATGGTGGCCTGCCCGGCGCACGTGACCATGTTGACGTTCATCGCGTCGAGATGCTCGTCGATGTTGGCGCTCGGCACCACGAACGGCCCGATCGCAGCAGGGGTGAGGTCGATGGCGCGGATGCCCAACTCGGCGTAGCGCGGTGCGTTGGCGATGTGCACGGACGCGCTGGTTGCCTCGAACACGAAGTCGGGGAGCTCCTTGTGGCCGAGCAGCCAGTCGACGCCGTCGGCGGAAGCCTCGAGCCCGGCCTTGCGGGCGCGCTCCAGTCCATCGCTGCGCGGGTCGACTCCAATCATGTAGCGGGGCTCGATCACCTCGGAACGCATCAGCTTGTACATCAGGTCGGTGCCGATGTTCCCGGAACCGACGATCGCTGCGGTCAGCTTGGCCATCCGCTTACTCTGCCCCAACCGGGACCACCGAGGAAGGCCCAGCGTTCCTACCTGCGGAACAGGGTCGCTGCGACGCGGTCAGTCGAATCCGGTTGACAGCTCGGCAACGACCTCCGCCGCCGTCATGATGCGGTCGACCGACCCGACCGATCTGCCGGCGTACAGCGCCATGGCGTTGATGTCGCCGGTGGTGTCGCGGTTCGGTGAGCTGGCACCGAAGCGCACCATCGGAAGCGGCTGACCGCCACGTGGCACGGTCTCGCCGATCACGTCGCTCGGCGCGGCCGTCGCAGCGTCGATCGACGAACGCAGCACGCGATGCGGCGCGTCAGGCCACCCCACGCCGAACGCCTCGGTCAGCACCGAGTCGTCGGCCGTCGCCCCCACCAGGGCATCGATGTAATCGGGGTGTGCATACGACTCGAGCGTTGCGACGAATCGGGTGCCGACACGGACGGCGTCGGCGCCCAGCGCCATGGCGGCCCGAACCGCGTCGGCGTTGCCGATCCCGCCGGCCGCCACCACCGGCAGGTCGACCGCGGCGCAAACCTCGCCGAGCAGTTGGGCGAGGGGTACGTGGCCGCGAACATGGCCGCCTGCCTCCATCCCTTGGGCGATCACGTAGTGGCAGCCGGCATCGACGGCGGCCTTCGCTTCATCGACCGAGCCGACCTGCCAGCCGCAGATCACACCGGAGGGCACTCGAGCCGGGTCGGGCCACTCGTAGAAGAACTCGATGATCGGCAGGCGTGATGCCACCAGCTCGACAACGTCCGCGTGCACGAAGTGGGCGATGCAGGTCGCACCGACCGGCGCCGCCGTGAGCGCATCCAGTTCGTCGAGATAGCGCTCGATGACGCTGAGCTGCTGACGACCGATGCCGATCATCCCGAGGGCACCGGCGTTCGACACAGCGGCCGCCAAGGTCGCGGTGGCGGTGCCGCTCATGCCGGCCTGCTGCAGCGGCAGCGTGACCCCGACGAGATCGGTGAAGCGGTTCATGGCGACAACCTACGCCGCCAGTTCATCGGCCTCCAGTACCGATACGAGACCGGAACGATCGGTGATCGTGCACGTGGCCCTGCATGCGGTGGGTCGCGTCCCAGGTCAAGGCCTCGGGGGACGAGCCGATCAGCTCCGTGAGGTAGGCATAGGCCCGGGCTCGGCACTTCGTGACGCTGGTGGTGGATGTGTTCGACATGGCCGGCTCCCTTCGGTTTGCTTGTGCTGCTGATGACACCCACACTGTGAGCGCGGTCCCTGATCTCTGCCTGACGCCCGGCTGATGTG
>JAYVOI010000254.1:0-3854 GCA_043758005.1 Ilumatobacteraceae bacterium | reverse complement strand
GTCAGCGGCCCGCACCCGTGACTCGTGGCACGTCGAGCCGTCGGTATGGTTGACCCGATGGGCCGTCCGCACGTCGTGATCATCGGATCGGGGTTCGGCGGCATTCGCGCAGCCAAGGGCCTTGCCCGAACCGACGTCGAGATCACGATCATCGACGTCAACAACTTCCACACCTTCCAACCGCTGCTGTACCAAGTTGCTACGGCTGGGCTCGATGCCGACGACATCGGCTTCCCGATTCGGGGCATCTTCCGGAGAAGCGGCGCGATCCGGTTCGTGCTCGGCGAGGTGACGGGCATCGATCTCGCCCGGCATGTGGTGGGCGTCGGTGACGGACGCGAATTCGCCTACGACTTCCTCGTCGTCGCCGCCGGCACCGTCAGCACGTCGTTCGGCATCGACGGTGTCGATGCCAACACCTTTCCGTTGAAGACGTTGCACGACGCGCTGAGGCTCCGCTCCCATCTGCTGACCAGATTCGAGCGCGCCAGTGCACGCACCGCCGGCGAGATCGATCTCGGCGTCGTGGTCGTCGGTGGCGGGCCGACCGGGGTGGAGATGGCCGGCGGCCTCCGAGAACTGATCGACAAGGTCTTCCGCAAGGACTTCCCCGATCTGGCGGCCGCATCGACGCCCATCACGCTCGTCGAGGCGGCCGACCGTGTCCTCGGCCCGTTTCACCCGTCGCTGTCCGAGCAGGCCGCAACAGCGTTGCGGCGCAGGAACGTGACGGTGGAAGTCGGCGTCGGCGTCGATCACGTCGAGCCGGGAACCGTGGTGTTGCAGGACGGTCGTCGGTTAGCAGCGGGCACGATCGTGTGGGCTGCGGGTGTGACCGCCAGTCCCGTCGCCGGCCTGCTCGGCGTCTCGCTCGGCCGAGCCGGCCGCATCCCCGTTGCCGCAGATCTCTCCCTACCGGGCCATCCCAGCGTCTTCGCGATCGGCGACATCGCCCTGCCTCCGGGCGATCCGCTGCCCCAGGTCGCCCAGCCGGCGATTCAGGGGGGCGCCCACGTCGCCGCGCAGATCACGGCACGCATTGCCGGCCACGACACCGCACCCTTCCGCTATCGAGACAAGGGATCGATGGCCACGATCGGCCGCAATCAAGCCGTCGTCGAGTTCCCCAACGGTTGGCGCTTCCACGGCTTCATCGGCTGGCTGATGTGGCTCGGCCTGCACTTGCTGGAGCTGATGGGCTTCCGCAACCGCGCCAACGTGTTCGTCAACTGGGCTTGGAACTACCTGACCTACGACCATGGCTCGCGACTGCTCCTCGACGAGCCGCGTCAACGGAAACGAGGCTGAGGATCACTTCGGCGCCATGCGGATGCCACCGTCGACGCGGATGGTCTCGGCGTTGAGGTAGCTGTTGGTGATGCATTCGATGATCACCGAGGCCAACTCCTCCTGCGTGCCGAGGCGCTGAGGGAACAGCACCCCCTTCTGCAGGTTCGCCTTGAATGCCTCGCTGTTGTCTCCCTCGCCATAGATCGGCGTGTCGATCAGGCCGGGCGCCACGGTGTTCACCCGCACGCCGATCGCTGCCAGATCGCGGGCGATCGGCAGGGTCATGCCCACGACGCCGCCCTTCGATGCCGAGTACGCGGCCTGGCCGATCTGGCCGTCGAACGCAGCCACCGAGGCGATGTTCACGATGGCCCCACGCTCGCCGAACTCCATCGGCTCGGTGGTGCTCATCGCCGTGCCGACGATGCGGATGCAGTCGAAGGTGCCGATCAGGTTGATGGCGATCACCCTCTTGAACGCGTCGAGGTTGGCGGCCGAGTCGTACGTGCCGTCCTTGCCCACCGTGCGCTGCGCCCAGCCGATGCCGGCCGAGTTGACCAGCACGCGCACCGGACCCATGCTCTTGGCCATCTCGACCGCGTTGACGATGTCGTCGGTGTTGGTTACGTCGACCTTGCAGAACGCGCCACCGATCTCGTCGGCCAATACCGTGCCCTTGTCTTCCTGGAGGTCGGCGACGACCACCTTGGCGCCCCTCGACGCCAGCACCCGGGCCGCTGCCGCCCCGATCCCTGATGCTCCACCTGTGACGATTGCGCTTGCGCCGTTGATGTCCATGGGGGGCGACGATAACGCCGGCTGCACGATCACGGCCCAACCCGCAGCGGGCAGTACCGTCACGCCATGCCCGGACCCTTGGCTGGATTCACCATCGTCGAGGCCTGCCAGATGGTTGCCGGACCACTCGCCGGCACGATCTGTGCCGATCTCGGTGCCGAGGTGATCAAGATCGAGAACCCCGAGCGCGGCGACCGGTTTCGCTACCTCGGCGATCGAGTCGGTGGCATCTCGGCGATCTGGGCTGCGGTCAACCGCGGCAAGCGGAGTGTGGTGATCGATCTCCAACGACCCGAGGGGATCGCTCTCTTCAACACGATCGTCGCCCGAGCAGATGTCTTCATCCAGAACTTCCGACCCGGGGTCGTCGAGCGACTCGGCATCGACGAGCCGACGATGCGCGCCGCACATCCCGACCTCGTCTACGTGTCGGTCAGCGGGTTCGGTGACAGCGGGCCGTACATCCGCCAGAAGAGCTACGACTACGTGATCCAGGCGTTGTCGGGCATGGCCGCGCTGCAGGCCGACCCGGCCACGGGCGAGCCGGCCCTGGTACGCAACATCGTCGTCGACAAGGTCACGGCGATGGCCGCTGCACAGTCGATCCTCGCTGCGCTGCTCGCCCGCGATCGCGGCGCCGGTGGCCAACACGTGAGATTGTCGATGCTCGATGTCGCACTGTCGTTCCTGTGGCCCGACGGGATGATGCAGCACACGCTGCTGGCCGACGACGGACGTGTCACCACCGGCCCGCACATGGCGGCCGACTACCTCATGCGCCGCACGGCCGATGGCGAGCACATCGCCCTGCTGGCCACCTCGAACTCACAGTTCCCCGGGCTGTGCGCGGCCTTGGGCACGCAGCAGTGGCTAGCCGACGACCGGTTCTCGTCGCTGGCGGCACGCGAGGCCAACGCTGCGGAGTTGAACGACATGATCACCGCCGAGTTGCTGCGCCACAACGGCGCCGAGATCGTCGCCCGCCTCCACGACCACGACGTGCCGTGCGCCTTGGTGAACCCGGTCGATCGAGTCCATCTCGACCCGCAGGTGCTGGAGAACGCGGTGCTGGTCGAGCACGAGCGGGCCTGGCTCGGCCCGGTCCGCGAACCACGACCGCCTGCTCACTTCTCGGCGACGCCGACCGCCCTGGGTCGCCACGCACCCAAGTTCGACGAGCACACCGACGAGGTGCTGGGCGAGTTCGGAGTCACCGCCGATTCGATCGCTGCACTGCGAGCCGCCGGCACGATCGGCGCCCGCCGCTGACAAGCCCGTTGGGCGCGGTACGTCACGAAATCTCCGGACGCACCGGAGATTCGGTGGCTTGCCCAACCCGATCAGGAGTCGAACAGTGAGCCTTGCGGTTGTTCGATCGCCGGCGACGACGTGGGTGACGTGAACGGGCCCTTCGACGCGGCAACGGCGAGCGCGTCGACGAGATCGTTCATCGGGTCACCCGAGTGGCCCTTCACCCATTGGAAGGCCGGCTTGCGGGCGATGCACAGTTCGATCAGTGGCTGCCACAGATCGAGGTTGGCGACCGGCTTGCGTTGTGAGTTCTTCCATCCGTTGGCCTTCCACGTCTTCCACCAGATCGTGCACCCCTTGATGACGTAGGTGGAGTCCGCGACGATGGTCAGCGGGCCGTCGAGCGAGCGCAGGGCTTCGAGCGCAGCCATGATCTCCATGCGCTGGTTGGTGGAATGGGCTTCGCCGCCCGAATCGCGCTGCGCACCATCGGGGGCGGTTGCCCATGCCCATCC
>JAYVOI010000253.1:0-8961 GCA_043758005.1 Ilumatobacteraceae bacterium | reverse complement strand
CGACAAGTGATGACGGTTGCCTGGTGCCCAAAGTCGATAGTGGCGACTTCGCCCTGCCGATAGCCTCTGGCCACGACCTTCCGGGGTCGTTCAATGGTAGGACATCGGTTTTTGGTGCCGTCTATAGGGGTTCGAATCCTCTCCCCGGAACACAGCAACGCCCGCGCCGCCCTACACCATTTGGGTGTCACGACGCGATAGAACGTTCGCATGACAGTTTCGGCGATCGTGCTGGCGGCGGGTGAGGGTTCGCGGATGCGATCCGCTCGCCCGAAGCCGCTGCATCAGATCTGCGGACGTCCGATGGTCATGCACGTCATCCACGCGCTTGCCGACATCGAGGTCGATCGCACCGTGGTGGTGGTCGGGCACGGGGCAGAGCGGGTGACCAAGAAGGTGCAGGAGCAGGCTCCCGGCTGGGCGCACGTGACGTTCGTCGAACAGACCGTGCAGCGGGGCACCGGTGACGCGGCGATGGTCGGGATGACGGCAATTCCCGGCGACGACTTCGACGACGATTCGACGATCATCGTGCTGCCGGGCGATACACCGCTGCTGCGTGCAGAGACCCTCCACCAACTCGTGGCCACCCACCTCGGCAGCGGCAACGCGGCGACAGCGATCACCTCGGTGCTCGACGACCCCACCGGGTACGGGCGGGTGCTGCGCGCCCCCGCCAAGCACGGCGACGGGCGAGTGTTGCAGGTCGTCGAGCAGCGTGATGCGGGTGCGGAAACGCTGGCGATCCGCGAGGTGTGGACGAGCATGTGTGCCTTCCGGCGTGACCTCCTCAGCCCGGCGCTGCGCCGGCTCAGCCCCGACAACACCCAGGGCGAGTACTACCTCACCGACGTCGTCGAGGTGTTGGCCGGGATGGGCCACCAGATCGGCACCGTGCAGGCTCCCGAAGCAGAGACGCGCGGCGTCAACGATCGTTGGCAACTGGCGCTGGCCGAACGAGAGTTGCGCCATCGCACGAACCGCCACTTCTTGCTGAACGGCGTCACCATGCTCGATCCGCGCCAGACGTTCATCGACGTCACGGTGCAGTTGGGTCGCGATGTCACGCTGTACCCGGGCACCATCTTGCAAGGCAACACCGTGATCGGTGACGGCTGCGAGATCGGTCCCGACACCCGACTGATCGACTGCGTCGTGGGGGCACGGGCGATCGTGGAGAACAGTGTGGGTCGCGACAGCGAAATCGGCGACGATGCCCACGTCGGCCCGTACGCCCATTTGGCGCCGGGCACTTCGGTGCCTTCTTCGGCATCGACGGGCGCCTTCTACACTGCACCTGCCGACTAAGCACCGCGGAGCCCCCTCATGGAAAAATTCACCACCAAGCGAATGTCGCTCTTCTCTGGGCGCACGCACCCTGCGCTCGCCGATGAGGTGGCGAAAGAGCTCGGTGTGGAACTGGGTGATCCCAATCTCGTGCAGTTTGCGAACGGCGAGATCCGCCCCCGATTCACCGAGAGCATCCGCGGCAGCGACGTGTTCATCATGCAGACCCACTGCGGCATCGACGATCACAGCATCAACGACTCGATCATGGAGCAACTCATCATGATCGACACGGCATACCGAGCGTCGGCCAAGCGAATCACTGCTGTCTGCCCATTCTTCGGATATGCCCGTCAGGACCACAAGGCCGAGGGTCGCGAACCAATCACTGCCAGGCTCGTGGCCGATTTGTTCAAGGCGGCGGGTGCCAAGCGGATGGTGTCGATCGACCTGCACAGCGGTCAGATCCAGGGCTTCTTCGAAGGTCCGGTCGATCACCTCACGGCCACCCCGGTGCTCGAGCACTACATTCGCCAACACGCGGTCGACCCGGTCATCGTCTCGCCCGATGCCGGGCGCATCAAGGTCGCGGCCCGCATGGCCGAGCACCTCGGCGACCTCGGCGCCGACCTGGCCTTCATCTACAAGCGCCGCCCGAAAGGCAGCGTCAATCAAGCCGAGGCCAAGGAAGTGATCGGCGACGTCGACGGTCGCCTGTGCATCCTGACCGACGACATGATCGACAGTGGCGGCACCATCACCAGCGCCGCCGACATCTTGCTGCAGCGCGGCGCTACGGAGGTGTGGGCGATGGCCACCCACGGTGTGCTCAGCGGTCCGGCAATCGACCGGCTGAAGAACGCCCCGATCAGCCGAGTCGTGCTGACCAACACCTTGCCGCTGCCACCCGAGAAGCAGATCGACAAGATCGAGGTGTTGTCGATCGCCCCGCTGATCGCCGCCGCCCTCAACGCGGTGTTCGATGACACCAGCGTCAGCGAGATCTTCGGCGGCGAGAACCAGGGCTGAAACACTCAGGGTACGAAAAGCCTGTTCCCGGTCTCGTTGGACGACGCAGGCCCCGGCGCTAGGCTTGCCAACCGTTCTCGATCGCTGAGATCGCGGAGTTCACCCGAAGTCACAGAGGCCCTGTCATGTCGCAAACCACACTCACTGCAACGCCCCGCACCGGTTCGGGGACGCCGATGGCTCGTCGCCTCCGGGCAGAGGGCCACATTCCCGGCGTGTTGTACGGCCGGGGCATGGACCCGATCAGCGTGACGGTCGAGCGACGCGAGTTCCGACTGGCCCTCAGTGGCCCCGCCGGCGCCAACACCGTGCTGGCCCTGCAGGTCGGTGGCACCAGCTACCCGGCAGTGGTCAAGGAGATGCAGCGTCACCCGATCCGTCGCACCGTGAACCACATCGACTTCCTGCAGGTCAACATGAACGAGGAGATCACGGTGCACATCGCCGTGCGCCTCGAGGGCGAATCGAAGGCCGTCGCCGCCGCCGGTGGCCTGGTCGACCCGGCAGTCGACACGCTCGAAGTCAGTTGCACGCCGACAAACATGCCCAACGAGTTCGTCATCGACATCACCGAAATGCAGCCCGACACCGTGATCCGCCTCAGCGACATCCCGATGCCGACCGGCGTCACCGCACTCGGCGATCCCGACATGCCGGTCGTCACCGTGCTGACCACGGCGGCCGAGATCGAAGAGCCGGCCGCCGCTGGTGAAGCGGGCGAAGGCGAAGACGGCGAAGCGACACCTGCCGACGGCGACGCCGCCGCAGGTTCCAGCTCAGAATGACCTGACTCGGCGTGATCGACGCGCTGATCGTCGGGCTAGGGAACCCGGGCAAGGAATACGCACGCACGCGCCACAACGTGGGCGCCGAAGCCGTGGCGCTCCTGGTCGAGCGTGCCGGGGAGAAGTTCAAGGCCGGGCGCAACAAGGCACTCGTCGCCGACGCGCACATCGCCGGGCACCGCGTGATCCTGGCGTTCCCCACGACGTACATGAACGAGAGCGGGCAGGCGGTCGGGGCGCTGATGCGCCGTCACAAGGTGGCCGACCCAGGCCAACTGATCGTGGTGCACGACGAGCTCGATCTGCCTCCCGGGATCGTCCGCGTCAAGGTCGGTGGCGGCCTCGCCGGCAACAACGGGCTGCGCAGCATCACTCAACATCTCAAGACGCAGGACTACGTCCGCGTGCGCATCGGGATCGGCAAGCCGCCATCGAAGGAGCGCGGCGCGGATCACGTGCTGTCGCGGCTGCCGAAGTCGGAGCGGGATCTGCTCGACATCGCCATCGTCACTGCCGCCGACGCTGTCGAGGTGCTGCTGGCCGAAGGCCCGGACGCGGCAATGCGGCAGTTCAACGGCACCACCACCTAGAAACGCCTCTGCCTGAGGCAGTGTCGGATGACGCACCGGGGCCGGTCGTGGGCACCGCTACCCTCAAAACCCTGATGTCGCCTGCTTCGCCTGCACCACCTGCACCGCTCGCACCGCTGGCCGCGTTGCCTCGGTTGCTGCGTGACGATGCCGGGCTGACCCAGGCTTTCGGCAATCCCGCGGCGCTGGTGGCCGTGCCCGAATCCGCACGCGCCGTCACGGTTGCCGCGCTCGCCCAGCTGGGGGATCGACATCCCCTGTTGGTCGCGACACCGACAGGAACCGATGCCGGGCAGCTGTACGACGACCTATGCCAGTTCATGCCGCCCGATTCCGTCGTGCTGTTCCCGGCATGGGAGACGCTGCCGTTCGAGCGGATCAGTCCCAGCGTGGAGACGATGGGCCGGCGCATGGATGTGCTGTGGCGATTGCGGGACGGCACGGGTTCGACGAACCAACCACAGATCATCGTCGCCGGTGTGCGCGCCCTGCTGCAGCGGTTGAGCCCCGAGGCGATCAACGTCGAGCCGATCCACATCCGGCCGAACGATGTGATCGACGCCGATGCGCTCCTCGAGACCCTGATCGGGTTCGGGTACCGTCGCGAGGACCTGGTCGAACATCGCGGCGAGGTCGCCCGACGTGGGGCGATCATCGACGTCTTCCCGTCGACTGCCGACGCACCGATCCGCATCGACCTGTGGGGTGACGAGGTCGATCGCCTGACCGAGTTCACGGTCAACGATCAGCGCAGCACCGACGACCTCACCGAGGTGCGCATCTTCCCCGCCCGCGAACTGCTGCCCAGCGACGCAGTGCGCGCCCGCGCCGCGAGGCTGGTCGCCGAGGAGCCGTGGGGGCGCGAGCAGTGGGAGCGCCTTGCCGAGGGCACCGTCTTCGACGGGATGGAGAGCTGGCTGCCGTGGCTCGTCGACGGCGACACGTTGATCACCGATCTGCTGCCGTCCTCCGGCAAGGTCGCCTTGCTCGAGCCGCGCCGCATGCGCGATCGGGCCAACGACCTGCTCGCCGAGGAGGACGACCTGGCCCGGACGCTCGCCTCGACGTGGGCCCGCGACGCCGATCGCGAGTTCCCCCGGCTGCACGCCGACACCGATCGACTGCTCGGCGCGGCGCAGTCGATGTGGACGTTGAGCTCGACGCCCGAACATCCCGATGCACCGATGGTGCAAGCGGCGGGATGGGGACCGGTCGTCGGCGATGGCGAGGGGTTGGCCAAGCGACTGAGCGAGATGATCGCCGACAAGTACCGCGTCGTGGTGGCCGCAGACGGCATCGGCAGTGCAGCACGGCTGGCTGAGCTCCTGCGCGATCGCGGCCTCGACTTCACGATTGCCACGCCGTCCACTGACATCACCAAACCCGGCGGCTACGTGGTCACCGCTCCCCTGCACCGCGGGTGCTCGTTGGCCGAAGCAAAGTTGGCGATCCTGGCCGAGGGCGATCTCACCGGCCGGCGACGCACCCACCGCCAGCCGAGGCCCCGCAAGCGCCAGGGCACCGGTTTCTTCGAGGACCTGAAACCGGGCAACTACGTGGTGCACTACCAGCACGGCGTCGGGCACTATGAGGGCATGGTGAAGCGGACGATCGGCGGGATCGAACGCGACTACCTGCTGCTCGGATACAAGGGCGGCGACAAGTTGTACGTGCCCAGCGACCAGATCGATTCGTTGCGCCAGTACGTCGGCGGCGAAGCCCCCACGCTGCATCGTCTCGGTGGCGCCGACTTCGCCAAGGCCAAGTCACGCGTGCGCAGCGCCGTACGCGAGATCGCTCAGGAACTGGTGGTGCTCTATCAGAAGCGCATCAACGCCGCAGGCCATGCCTTCGGCAGCGACACACCGTGGCAGTCGGAGATGGAGGACGGCTTCCCCTTCGTCGAGACGCCGGATCAACGCACGGCGATCGACGACGTGAAGGTCGACATGGAGCGTCCGTACCCGATGGATCGACTGCTGTGCGGTGACGTCGGCTTCGGCAAGACCGAGGTCGCCATCCGTGCTGCGTTCAAGGCCATCCAGGACAGCAAACAGGTTGCGGTGCTGGCGCCGACGACCTTGCTCGTGACCCAACACGGCAACACCTTCGCCGATCGCTTCGCCGGCTACCCGATCCGAGTCGAGACCCTCAGCCGCTTCCTGACGAACAAGGAGGCCAAGCACGTGATCGACGGCCTGGCCAGTGGTGAGGTCGACTGCGTGATCGGCACCCATCGCCTGCTGCAGGAGGGCGTCGCCTTCAAGGACCTCGGCCTGTTGATCGTCGATGAAGAGCAGCGGTTCGGCGTGCAGGCCAAAGAGGCGATGAAGAAGCTCAAGGTCAACGTCGACGTGCTCACGCTCAGCGCAACGCCGATCCCCCGCACGTTGGAGATGAGCCTGGTCGGCATCCGTGACCTGTCGCTGCTGCAGACACCGCCGGCCGATCGCCTACCGATCCTGACGTTCGTCGGCGAGTACGACGAGCGCGTTGCCGTCGAGGCGCTGCGCCGTGAGTTGCTGCGCGAAGGACAGGTCTTCTGGGTTCACAACCGGGTGAAGACCATCTCGCAGTGCGCGGAACGCCTGCGCGAGCTCGTGCCGGAGGCCCGCATCGCCGTCGCCCACGGACAGATGGACGAGGGCTCGCTCGAACAGATCGTCGTCGACTTCTGGGAAGGTCGCTACGACGTGCTGGTGTGCACCACCATCATCGAGAGCGGCATCGACATGCCCACCGTCAACACGCTGGTCGTCGAACGCGCCGACCTCCTCGGACTAGGCCAGATGCACCAGTTGCGCGGGCGTGTCGGGCGCAGTGGATCGAGGGCGTACGCGTACCTCTTCCACCCTCTCGACGCTCGGCTGACCGAGGAGGCGTACGAGCGGCTGCGCACCATCGGTGAGACGACCGACCTGGGCAGTGGTTTCAAGATCGCCATGCGCGACCTCGAGATCCGAGGCGCAGGCAACCTGCTCGGGGAATCGCAGAGCGGCCACATCGCCGCCGTCGGATACGACTTGTACTGCCAGATGGTGACCGAGGCCGTCGGTGAGATGAAGGGCGAACCGCAGAAGGAGCCGAGCGAGCTCAAGCTCGACGTGCCGACCGACGCGTACCTCCCCGTCGACTACGTCGGCAAGGAGGAGTCGCGGCTCGAGGCGTACCGCCGCCTGGCAGCAGTGACGATGGCGGCCGAGGTCGACGACATCCGGAGCGAGTGGGAGGACCGGTATGGCCCGGTACCGGCGCCCGCCGACGCGTTGTTGAACGTCGGCTACCTCCGTGCCGAGTGTCACCGGCTGGGTCTGCGCGACGTCTCGATCGCTGCGAACCAGGCCCGGCTCGCCCCGATGACCCTCAAGACCAGCGCCGAGATGCGCCTGCAACGGCTGGCCCGCGACGCCATCATCAAGCACGACTCGCACCAGATCGTGATCCCCATCAAGCGCGGCGCCGAGCCGGCCGAGTTCCTTGTCGCACTGCTGCGCGAATTGGTCCCGGCATGAGCGTGTTCCCATGAGGCTGCAGATCGCCAAACCGGGCGAGCACTCCGCGCTGGTCAACTGGCCGTTCGCCGAGCGACTCGACGAATGGACGATCCCCGGCCTGCACGAGGTCGTCGGGCTGCATCGACACGTCGTCCGATTGGTGGAGAGCGGCGACACGACATACATCGTCAAGGAACTGCCCGACAAACTGGCCCAGCGCGAGTGGCGGCTGTTGCGCGAGCTCGGCGACGCCGGTCTGCCCACGGCCGAGGTGGTCGGGGTGGTCATCGAGCGTGATGGCGGCGTGGACGGCTTGTTGATCACCCGCAACATCGACTACTCCTTGCCGTATCGCGTCCTGCTGTCGGGCCGTGGCATGCACATCCCGTATCTCGGCGAACGGCTGCTCGATGCGTTGGCCGGCCTGCTCGTCAGGCTGCACCTCGCCGGCTTCTACTGGGGCGACTGCTCGCTGTCGAACACCCTGTTCCGCCGCGACGCCGGCGAGCTGAGCGCGTACATCATCGATGTCGAGACCGGCGAGCGCCACCCGACGCTGTCGGATGGGCAGCGCCGCCACGACCTCACGATCGCCATGGAGAACGTTGCCGGCGATCTCGAGGATCTGCAGGCCGGCGGTCTGCTGGCCGACGGGATCGACCCGATCTCCACTGCGTTGGCGATCGAGACGACCTACGAGCGGCTGTGGGCCGAGTTGACCGGCACCGACGAGTTCGACGCCAACGAGACGTTCCGGATCGACCATCGGCTGCAGCGCTTGCACGAACTCGGCTTCGACGCCGCCGAGCTGGAGCTGTACACCACGGCCGATGGTTCGAAGCTGCGCCTGATTCCGCGCGTGGTCGAGCACGGGTTCCACGGCCAACGCCTGAAGACCTTGACCGGCCTGGACACCGGCGAGAACCAGGCCCGCCGCCTGCTGAACGACATCAGCCGGTATCGCGCCCTGCTCGAACGTCAAGCACTGAGGAAGATCCCCGAGACCGTGGCTGCAGCCCGGTGGCTCGAGGAACGATTCGAGCCGACCATCGACGGTGTGCCACCCGATCTGGTCGGAAAGCTCGAGCCTGCCGAGCTCTACCACCAGGTCTTGGAGCACCTCTGGTTCCTCTCCGAGGCCGCCGGCCACGATGTCGGCCTCGGCGAGGCCGTGACCTCGTACGTACGCGATGTGTTGACGCCGCTGCCGAGCGAGCAGGAGGTCGTCAGCCGAGCGTGGGACGACGACGAATGGACCATCGACGACTGGGCCGCCGGAGGCTGGGTCACCGAGGAGATCCCCGTGACCGGAGCGAGCAGATCACCGTCCGACGAGATCAGCAGTCAACCCGAGAGCACGCAAGGCAGTCCGTCAGGACCCGGTGAGTAGAGTCGTGACGTGAATCGACGCCGTTCGACCGCCACGGTCATCGCCTCTGCACTGGTCGCCCTCACCTCGCTGACCGCTTGCTCGACCTTCAATCGCAACGACATGGCCGCCAAGGTGGGCGACCGCAGCGTGAGCCCCAAAGAGGTCGAGGCACTTGCCGCCACAGGTGGCACCGCAGCCGCGGGTGACGCAGTCCGCCAGGAGCTGACGACATGGATCCGCGTGGCCGTGTTGGAGACGTCGTCGGGCACCGCCGAGCCGGCGACCCCCTCGACAACAGGTGATCTCGACACCCGGTTGACCAAGGCGATCGCGGCGATCGGCCGCGACAGCGCCCGCGCCACGTACGAGTCCGGTACCGGCGGGAGTCCGCTCATCTGTCTCGC
>JAYVOI010000252.1:0-3863 GCA_043758005.1 Ilumatobacteraceae bacterium | reverse complement strand
GCCGAGACTGCGCCTGCCGCTCGGATGCGAACGCCGCCTTGTACGAGGCGATCGATCGATCGATGGCCGAAGCCCGGTGACCGGCAGCGCGGGCGGCGTCCCAGCACGCAAAGATCGGGTTGACGACATCGTCGATCGCGTCGACGACCTGTTCCACGGCGATGCCTGCCGGGCTTGCCGGCTCGAGGCGGAGGCCGCCGGCGACGGTTGCAAGGGAGTCGAAGGTCTCGGTCGCTGCCATCGCTGTGGCACCCGCAGTGTTCCCGACGGTCGTCAGCACCGCGACCGCATCGTCTCGTACGCGCCACACCGCCCACTCGGCCAGCTGTGCGCCAAGATCTGGCCATCCACCGATCAGCCGGACCAACCGGCCGCGCTCGGCGACCACCTTCTGGTCCCCGGCGATGACCTCACCGGAGAGCTCGATCTCCCACAACTGAGCGCTCATCCACCACGCCAGGTGCTCGGCGCTGCACGCGTGGATGCCCTGTTCGCAGGGGACGAGCGAGGCCGACTCGACCCACGGCCCGGGTCGGCCTGCCTCAGCCGGCGTCGGCCAGACGAAGCCGGAGAAGACCCCGGTCGAGCGGTGGTCCAAGAACTTCCATGCTCTGGTCACGACCTCATCTTGGCCCAGATCGGGCTATCCCGACAGAGATCGTTCGAGCCACACATCGATCGAACGAGCCAGTTGTTGCAACGGCGTCATGCCGCTGCCGAGGACGATGTCGTGAAAGGCCGCGACGGAGAAGCTCGAGCCGAGGCGCTGCTGGGCAAGAGCGCGCAACCGCTGTATCTCCAACCGGCCGATCATGTAGCTGGTCGCTTGGCCGGGTGTGGCGATGTAGCGATCGATCTCGGATGCTGCGTTCTCGGTGTTCTGAGCGGTCTGTGCGAGCAAGAACTCGATCGCAGCGTCGCGCGACCAACCCAGCGCGTGGATGCCGGTGTCGACCACCAGGCGAGCTGCTCGCAACGAGTCGAGTGTCAGCATCCCCGCGCGCTGCAGCGGCGAGCTGTAGAGACCCATCTCGTCGGCGAGCCGCTCGGCGTACAGTCCCCATCCCTCGCCGAAGCTGGTGACCTCCAACTCGCCGACCACGGGGTGGAGGTCGGCCTCTTGCGCCAGGGCGAGTTGCAGATGGTGGCCCGGGACGGCTTCGTGGAACGTCGTGACCTCGAGCTGGTACCGAGCCCACATCGCCGGGTTCGTCGCGTTGACGTAATACGTGCCCGGGCGGTTGCCGTCAGGTGACGGTCCGGTGTAGTACGCCATCGGGCCGCTCGGTGCGGCCACGACGTTGCAGGCAGATCGCGGCAGGCGGGCGAACCACCTCGGCACCTCGGTCTCGGCACGTGCCACTGCCGCCATCGCGTCGGCGATGATCTCGTCGGCGCTGGTGTACCGCAGCGACGAGTCCATCCGTAGACGCTCGCGCAGGCGGGCCGGATCGTCGATGCCGAACGTCGACGCGCCGAGTACTCGGTATTCGTCGTCGAGCAAAGCGAGCTGTTGCAGGCCCAACTCGTGCACGGCCTGGGGTGTGAGACCCGTCGAGGTCGAGGCCCACAGCAGGCCTGCATAGCCCTCCTCGCCTCCCGGAAGATGACAGATCCCCGGCTGCTGGTCGGTGCGCGCCAGGGCGAGTAGCTCGTCGTGCAGAACGGCCCGCAACCTGGCGAGCGCCGGTCTGGCAGCGTCTCGGATCGCTGCGCCGACATCGGCGCGCCACGCCGTGGCCTCAGCGGCGCTGAGCTCGCTCGGTGGCTCCTGCGATGCCAGCGGGTCGTCGGTGGGTTGGCCGCGCAGCAGCGTGTCGATCGCATCGACCGCCGCTGCCACCCCGCGCGCCGTTGCGATCCGTCCACCACGGGCGCCATCGCGGAGACCTTCGATCCATCCGTCGACGAACGACGGCATCGATTGCAGCTTGGCGATGTAGCCCAGACCGTGCTCGCGAGTGACGAGTGAGTAGCCCGGTATCAGCACCGAGACGAACGTGACGAAATTGAACGGACCCGCGACCATCGCCAGGTCTCGTTCGAATGGCAACGTCAGAGCGGTCGCCCGGGCGCTGAACTCGATTGCTGCCAACAATGACCGGTCGCGGTCACCGATGCCGGGTGTGATGAGCGCTGCGGCCTGGCTCGCAAACGTCCCGAGCCGCTCGAGTCGGCTCGCAACACCCGTGGGACTCAGGTCTTCCCACTGCTCGATCTGATCGACGTCGCCACGGTCGATGTTCCAGAGTTGGGCCGAACCGCGGAAGTACTCCCAGTACTCGTCCGCACAAGCAACAGCATCCGACAAGCGGCCGAATCTAGTGCCGCGTCCGACAACGTGCGCCCTGCGCCGTATGCGTTCACGTCCGGTGAGAAGACAATCCCCGATCTCGTGTCTGTTCACATCGGCGACCACCCATCTCGTCGTTGATCTCAACGGCTACTTCATCTGACGCGGCGCAGAACGACGCCGCCGATTTGCACAAGACGGCGCGTGCTCGGTTGGGTGGACTGCACGCCCGGTGCGTCGTGGGTGGCGTGTGGGGTGGTGGTCATTTGTTGAGGAGCGTGGCGAGGTTGTCGAGGATTGCGCCCCAGCCGGCCACCATTTCGGCGAAGAACTCGTTCTCCCACTCCGCTCCTCTGCCGTAAGCACTCGTGACGACGCGGATCACGCAGCTGCCGCCGGACGCTGTTTCGATGAGGAACTCGGTCGCGATCGGGGTGACCGACGACAGGTCGTGGTACACCTCCGACAGCGGCACGCCCATCGCGCTGAACCACTCGACCATCTGGGCCGGGATGTCCTCGACCTGGTCAGCGATCGGCCACGGTTCTTCGAACGCGAATCGAACGTTCGGTGTGTAGTCGGTGACGACTCCAGTCGACCGGAACTCACCGAGATCGAACGACACCTCACCACCGATCTGCGGGTCCAGTCGGGTCGGTACCATCCACGCCGCGATCCCATCGGCAGTTGCGATCGCGTCCCACACCTGTTCCGGAGTAGCGGCCACCTCATAGATGTGCTCTGCCCGATGTTCGACACGGTCGGGTTGGTCGGGATTGGTCACGAGGGCTCCTCGGGTTGGGGATATGACGAGACGGTCAGTCGGTGCGGTCGCCCGTCGTCGTGGTGGTATCGGGCGACCAGCGCGGCGACCGCTGATTGCAGGTCGGTAGCGAACGCGGCACGATCTTCAGGCGACCGGAACCCGATCACCGTGTCAACGGTGAGGGTCGGCAGACGCGTTCCAGTCGCCGCGCCGCCGGCGATCGCCCCTACCTCGGACACAGTCCGAGCGTTCACCGCAATCAGATACGCAGCCGAGAGACGATCGGCGATCTCGTTCGGGTCGAGAGCAGCGGCCTGCAGCACGTCGGGAGCAACAACGAGATGGCGCGCTGAACGACGCACGAATCGTTCGGTGATACCGCCCCACGCGCGTTCCTCGGCCAACTCGACCAGCCCATGGGCCTCCAACGCCTTCAAGTGATAGTTCACCTTCTGTCGGGTCGACCCGATCAGAGCCGCAACCGTGGCAGCCGACCCCGGTTCGGTCAACGCCTCGAGGATCGAGGCCCGGATCGGATCGAGCGCCACTTCCACAGCGGCAGCGTCCGCCAGCACTCGAATGTCGTCCACGAACCCCAAGGTACACCTTGACAGTAAATCTTGTCAAGGCTCCACTCGCGGGTTCGGCAGGATCGATCGTGTCGGGATCGAGGGCATTGGCGTCCTTGACTCTGGGTTGTCACTCCTGTTAAATAACCAATCTGTGAAGTATCTGCAGGAGCGACGGCAACGATGACCGTGACGGCCCCCGATCGGTTCGACGTCGTCTTCGCCGCCTTGTCGG
>JAYVOI010000251.1:0-3871 GCA_043758005.1 Ilumatobacteraceae bacterium | reverse complement strand
CGGTCGAGCCTGGCGTCGTCGTGCAGCACGTGATGGTCGACGTCGTCGTCGCTGACCCGCGGGCGATTCGTGCCGACCTGGCGGAGGTGCAGGCGCGGCATGCCATCGGTCTCGACGCAGCGCGTCCGGATGCGGTCGCCCGACGCCGAGCGGTCGGCCGGCGCACCGCCCGCGAGAACGTCGCCGATCTCGTCGACGACGGCTCGTTCGTCGAATACGGCGCCGTAGTGATCGCCGCTCAACGCCGCCGGCGCTCGGTCGCGGAGCTCATCGAGCGCACTCCCGCCGACGGCATGATCGGTGGCATCGGTACGGTCAACGGCCATCTGTTCCAAGGTCACGCCGCGCAGGTTGTTGCCGTCTCGTACGACTACACGGTGCTCGCCGGTACCCAAGGTGTGCTGAATCACCGCAAGAAGGACCGCTTGTTCGAACTCGCCGAATCGATGCGCCTGCCCGTGGTGTTCTTCACCGAGGGCGGCGGAGGCCGGCCAGGCGACACCGACAACATCGGTGTCAGCCTGCTCGACTGCTGGGCTTTTCACTACCTCGGTGGGCTGAGCGCGCTGGTGCCGCTGGTCGGGATCAACGCCGGCTACTGCTTCGCCGGCAATGCGGCGTTGCTCGGCTGTTGTGATGTCGTGATCGCGACCGCGGACTCCAACATCGGGATGGGTGGCCCGGCGATGATCGAAGGTGGCGGGCTTGGCGTGTTCGACCCGAAGGAGATCGGGCCGATGCACGTCCAACAGTTCAACGGTGTCGTCGACATCGCAGTGGCTGATGAAGCGGAGGCCGTGTACGCTGCCAAGCAGTACCTCTCGTACTTCCAGGGCCGGCTCGACGAGTGGTCGTGCGACGACCAGGTGGAGCTGCGTGGTGTGATCCCGGAGGATCGCAAGCGCGGCTACGACGTTCGCACCGTCATCGCCAAGCTGTTCGACAACGGCACCGTGCTGGAGCTGCGCCGCGACTTCGGCCCCGGGATGGTCACGGCGTTCGGGCGCGTCGAAGGACGGCCGGTCGGCATTGTGGCCAACAACCCTGGCCATCTCGCCGGCGCCATCGACAGTGACGGCGCCGACAAGGCCGCCCGGTTCATGCAACTGTGCGATGCGTTCGACATCCCCATTGTCACGCTGGTCGACACACCCGGAATGATGGTCGGGCCGGCGGTCGAGGAGACGGCCTTGGTACGCCATTGCTCGCGGTTGTTCGTCACCGGCGCCAACGTCACCGTTCCGCTGATCAGCGTGGTGTTGCGCAAGTGCTACGGGCTCGGTGCGCAGGCGATGGTGGGTGGCAGCACCAAGGCCCCGGCCGCGTGTATCGCCTGGCCCACCGGTGAGTTCGGCCCGATGGGCTTGGAAGGCGCGGTGCGCCTGGGCTTTCGCAAGGAGTTGGAGGCCATCGAGGATCCCGACGAGCGGGAACGCAGTTTCCAGCAGCGCGTCGCCCAGATGTATGAGCGCGGCAAGGCGCTGAACACCGCGTCGTACTTCGAGATCGACGATGTCATCGATCCGGCCGAAACTCGGCGCTGGCTCGCGGCGATCCTCAACGCATCGCCAACCCCTCCGCAACGGCCCGGCAAGAAGCGCCCGAACATCGACACCTGGTAGGAGTACCGACATGCATGTTGACGAAGTCGAACTGCGGATCGTCCGCCTTCCGTACAAGTCGGTGTTCAAGACATCGTTTGCTGCGGAGTCGGAGAAGACTGCGGTGATCGTGACGGTCCGGTCGGACGGTGTCGAGGGCTACGGCGAGAGCGTGATGGACCACTTGCCGTCGTACCGCGAGGAGTCGATCGTCGGTGCACTCCATCTGATCCGCGAGGCGTTGGTTCCCTGGCTGCTCGAGAACGGCTGCGACGACCCACTGACGTTGTGCGATTCGTGGAAGGGCTGGCGCGGCAACCCGATGGCCAAGTCGGCGCTCGAGCTCGCGGTCTGGGACTGTCACGCCCGCCAGCTCGGGGTGCCGATGCAGAGCTTGCTGGGTGGCGATCGCACCGAGGTCCCCGTTGGTGCGAGCCTGGGCATGAACCCGGTGCCCGACACGCTGGCGTCGGTGGCGCGGCATGTCGAACAGGGCTACAAACGGATCAAGCTGAAGATCGAGCCGGGTTGGGACGTGGAACTGCTGAGCGCGGTGCGCGCCGAGTTCCCCGACATCGAGCTGACCGTCGATGCCAACTCGGCGTACACGCTCGCCGATCTCGACGTGCTGCACCAGATCGACGGCTTCGGGCTGCACTACATCGAACAACCGCTGCACTGGGACGACCTCACCGATCACGCCGCACTGGCACCGCAGATGCGCACTCCGTTGTGCCTCGACGAGACGCTGACGTCGCCGGCGCGGACGAAGGCGGCGCTCGACCTCGGCGCATGTGCAGTCGTCAACGTCAAGGTCGGGCGTGTTGGTGGTTTGTCGGCAACCAAGCAGATCCATGACCTGTGCGTTGCGCGGGGCGTGCCGATGTGGTGCGGCGGCATGTTGGAGACCGGCATCGGCCGCGCCCACAACATCCACGTGGCGTCGATGCCCGGGTTCGTCTACCCGGGCGACACCGCGTCGGCCAGCCGCACTTACGCCCGCGATATCACCGAGCAGGCGCTCGAGGCGACGGACGGGATCATGCCGGTTCCGCCCGGCCCGGGTATCGGCGTCACCCTCGACCAGCCGTTCCTCGACACGGTCACCGAGTCGGTGGAGGTCGTGCGGAGGTGACGATCGAGTTTCGTGAGTTGCGCACCGCTGCCGAACTGGCGCCGATGCCGATGCTCGAGTCGCGCGTCTGGGGCGGTCACGGCGAACTGGTCGCCGTCAACATGCTGGTTGCCACGATCAGCGAAGGCGGGATGGCGATCGGTGCGTTCGACGGCGACCGACTCGTCGGCTCGGTGTACGGCTTCGCCACCCATCAGCCCCACGTCTTGCACTCCCACTATCTTGCGGTCGACCCCGAGTACCGACGCTCCGGTATCGGAATTGCGCTGAAGCATCGTCAGCGCGAGTGGTGCCTTGCCAACGGGCGGACGGCTATGCGATGGACGTTCGACCCGCTGCAACTGGGCAACGCCCACCTCAACCTCCGGTCACTGAGCGCCGTCGGGGTGCGATACCACGACAACCTCTACGGGCCGATGGGCGGTATCAACGGAGGCCTGCCGAGCGATCGACTCGTCGTCGAGTGGCAATTGATCGGTCGGCGATTCGCCGGCAGCGAGGTGGCGGAGGTCGACGTGCCACCGGTGACGCCGGAGGAGATCGCGTCGGCCGCCGGCCCGGCGCTGCATGCCCGCGTCGCCCTGCGTGACGCGATGCAGCCGCTGTTCGCCGACGGCTGGCAGGTCACCGACGTCGACCGAGCCAGCCGCACCTACATCCTCACCCGCTGAGCCCGGCCCGGTGTGAGTCCGGTGTCGCGGCCTGGCGCGTGATGCGACTCACGGCTCGGCGATCGAACTCACCGCCCGGTGATGACCTCGTCGGCGAGGTGCGGGAAGACCTTGGTGACCTTGGCGGTCAGCCACTCGCCGTAGGTGCCGTTGATGTCGCGGAGGTTGGCGCGATCCCAACGTTGATCGGCGTCGGCTGGCGCGACCCATCCATCGTCGAGGTCGATCGCCTCGATCACCGCGTCCCACCCTGGATCGAGGAAGAACGGCAACGAGTAGCGATCCGCTGGCCCCATGTTGCGGGCGCGGTGGGGCGTCGATCGATAGCGGCCGGCGGTCAGCCGATCAAGCATGTCGCCGAGGTTGCAGATGATCAGTTCAGGATCGTGTGGCGCGTCGATCCACTCGCCGCCGACTTTGACCTGCAGCCCGGCCGTGCCGTCGTGGGCCAGCAGGGTCAGCAG
>JAYVOI010000250.1:0-3872 GCA_043758005.1 Ilumatobacteraceae bacterium | reverse complement strand
GGTGGGCAGGATCGCGTCGCCGTGCTGACCGGGGCCGGCGGCGACTTCTGCGCGGGCGCCGACCTCACGGGTGGTGGTGCGGGTGAACCCGACCGCCATCAGCTGGCACAGATGCGCCACGTGGGCGACGTTGCCCTCACCCTGCACCGCCTGCCGATCCCCACCATCGCCAAGGTGCGCGGTGTGGCCGTTGGCGCCGGATGCAACATGGCGCTCGGTTGCGACCTGGTGGTTGCCAGCGACAATGCCAGGTTCTCGGAGATCTTCGCCCGCCGCGGTCTGTCGGTCGATTTCGGGGGGTCGTGGTTGTTGCCGCGGATCGTCGGGATGCACCGCGCCAAGGAGCTGGCGCTGTTCGCCGACATCATCGGCGCTGCCGAGGCCGAGCGAATCGGCTTGGTCAATCGCGTTGTGCCCGATGCGGAGATCGACGAGTTCGTCGCCGGTTGGGCCGAACGGCTGGCCGCAGGACCGCCGATCGCGTTGGCGATGACGAAGCGAATGCTCGACAACTCACTGCAGGTGACGATGGAGCAGGCACTCGACGACGAGGGAGTCGCCCAGACCGTCAACTTCGGTACGGCCGACACCCGAGAGGCGATGCGGGCATTCGTCGAGAAGCGGGAACCGAAGTTCGAAGGGCGTTGACCGGCTGAGCGCAGCGCCGCTCAGTAGCGTGGCGGCGTGAGGCATGCGCCGTCGATCGTTGTGGGGATGCTGGTCGGTGCGCTGTGGTCTGCCACGGCCAGCGCAGCGCCACCGACCGAGCCGGCTCCGGAACCGTCGACCACGATCGTGACGGTCACACCGGTCGCCATCGGACCCGAATTGCCGGCGATCGAGGAGCCACCGCCCATCGTTGGCCCGAACGTCGCGTCCGCCCCGTTGCTCAGCGTTCCTCCGGGCTGCGTCGCACCACCCGCGCCGGTTGCGGTTTTCGTCGGGACGCTGGCGGATTCCGACGCCACGACGGCGCGCTTCGCTGTGCAGCAGGTTCGCGCCGGCAGTCTCGACGGCTATGCCGTCAACACGATCGTCGACGTTCGCTACGACGACGACATTCGGTACCTCCGCACCGGCGAGCAGTATCTGGTCGGCGCGAGACCCGATGCGATCACCAACGTCTTGCGATCGAAGGTACGGCTCGCGGCGCCGCTGTTCGGCGGCGATGCCGTGATCGGGGTCAACGACACCGACCTGCGCTGTCCTCGCGTCGAGGACGGTGTGAAGACGCTGCTGATCAACGGTCGTGAGGTCGACACCGGAGTGTTGGCGCCACTGAAGACCGCCAAGAAATCTGTCGCCAAGGCCGTCCTCCGGCCGATGGTGATTGCCTTCATCGTGCTGGTCGTGCTGGCCTCGATGAAGCTGTTGATCTTTGCGATGGTCCGCGCCGCGCGAGAGCGGGAATCCGCGCACGACGAGATACCTCCGTTGCTCGAGGTGCAACGCGACCGCCAGCACGCGGATCTCGAGCCGGATGCCTCAGCACCGTCGGAGACGCCCGAGCACGTGTGAGTCAGGCGCGAGCATCGGTGGCGCGGGCGCGTAGATCGCTGACCGCATGTTCGAGTCCGGCGGGGTCGCGGTAGAGCGCGCTGCCGGCGACCAGCACATTGGCGCCCGCAGCTGCTGCAGCAGCGATGGTGTCCGGCCCGATCCCGCCGTCGACCTCGATGTCGATCGTTTCACTGCGCCCGGCCGCCCGCACCATCTCGACGACCTCGGCGATCTTCGGCTCCATGGAAGCGATGTACTGCTGCCCGCCGAACCCTGGGTTGACCGTCATCACGAGGACGAGATCGACCAGGTCGAGCACGTGGGCGACGTGGCAGGCGGGCGTCGCCGGGTTGAGGGCAACGCCCGCTGTGGCGCCGAGTGAGGCGATGTTGCCCAGCGTGCGATGCAGGTGGGTGCATGCCTCGACGTGCACGATCAGGCGCTGACAACCAGCGCGAACGTACTCGGCGGCCATCGCGTCCGGGGTCAGCACCATGAGGTGCGCTTCGAAGGGCAACGAGGTGTGTTTGCGGGCCGCAGCGATCACGTCGGGCCCGAAGGTGAGGTTGGGGACGAACTGGCCGTCCATCACGTCCCATTGGATCCTGTCGACGCCTGCGGCCTCGAGTGCGGCGACCTCTTCGCCCAACTTGGCGAAGTCGGCCGGTAAGACGCTGGGGGCGATTTCGATCGGTCGCGGCATCGTTCCGAGGGTAGTGGCTGCTCGGAGACGTCGTGGGATCTACAGTCGTCGGCGATGTCGTCGATCGAGGTGCGCGCCGAGAAGATGGCGGCAGGCGGGGATGCAATCGCGCACGTCGCCGATGGTCGCGTGGCGTTCGTGCGCGGGGCATTGCCTGGCGAACTGGTCGAAGTCGAGATCGTGCAATCGAAGAAGGACTTCGTCCGCGCCGAGGTGCTCGACGTCATCGAACCCTCTGCCGACCGGGTCGTGCCGCCGTGCGCGGGCCATGCGGCGGGCTGCGGCGGGTGCACCTGGCAGCATGTCGACCCTGCTGCCCAACTGGGCCTGAAGGCAACGATCGTGGCCGAGGCGTTGCGGCGTACGGGCAAGTTGGTCGATGCCGACGTCGCCGTAGGCTCGGCAGTGCCGGCCTGGGCGTACCGCACGACGTTGCGCGTGGCGACCGGCGTCGACCGTCTCGGCCTGCGAGGACGCGACTCGCACGACGTGGTCGAACTCGACGGCTGTCCCGTCAGTCACCCGTTGCTGGAGGAGTTGTTGGCCGTCCTGCGCGTCCGTGGTCATGGTGAGGTCAGCCTCCGTGTCAGCGCCGCGACGGGCGAGCGTTCGGCGCTGGTCGTCGATGGCGATCTCGAGCTGCTCGACGTGCCGTCCGACGTGGCGATCGGGCCACGGTCCACGGTCCACGAGGTCGTCGCCGGCAAGCGCCTCCGGATCAGCGCGGCGTCGTTCTTCCAGTCCGGGCCTGCTGCGGCTGAACTGTTGGTCAGTGCGGTCCGCGAAGCGTGTGGTGAGTTGCTCGGCTCGCGATCGATCATCGATGCGTACGGCGGAGTCGGACTGTTCGCCTCCGCCATGGACGGTCAGACGATGACCGTCGTGGAGGAATCCGAGGCTGCGTGTGCCGACGCGACGGCCAACCTCGCCGGTCTGCCGGCCCAGATCATGTGCACCCCGGTCGAGCGGTGGCGACCGCGCCACGCCGACCTGGTGATCGCCGACCCGTCACGGACCGGACTCGGTCGCCAGGCGGCGGCCGTGCTGGCGGCGACTCGGGCCGCTCGCATCGTGCTGATCAGTTGCGACCCGGTGTCGCTGGCTCGCGACGCCGGTTTGCTACGCGAGACGGGCTACACCCACGTTCGCTCGACGGTCTACGACCTGTTTCCGCAGACGCACCACGTCGAGGTGGTCACCATCTTCGACTTGCTGCAATCTCCGTAGAAGGCGGCGACAACCGGTGCATCCGATGCGCCACTCGATCGAGAAAGGCGTTGCGTTCGGCGTCGGTCGAGCGATCGATGTTGTACATCGCCACCCACGTCGTGCGCGCGAATCGATGGCACAAGACACGAAGGGCCCTGCCGATCACGCGCCGCCCGGTCTCGCCTTCGGCGAGGTTCACCCAGCGAGACGAGCCATGCGTCGTGATGGTGACCAGTCGACGGATGTTGGTCAGGCGTGCGGTGATCCGCGTCGAGCCATCGCGCAGTTCCCAGGCAACTCCTCGAATCAGCACGCGGTCGAGCCATCCCGTCAACATCGCCGGCTGTCCGCTCCACCAGGTTGGGTAGACGAACACGAGCGCAGTGCACCAGCGGAGGTTGGCGCAGTACTCCGCCACCAGCGGATCATCGATCCTCGGAGTGAGATGTTCGAGGCGCTC
>JAYVOI010000249.1:0-3899 GCA_043758005.1 Ilumatobacteraceae bacterium | reverse complement strand
GACCTGATCTGAACGGCGTGACCATTCCCGATGTTGACCGACGTACGTCGCCGACGCGGCGAGATCTTGAAGATCTGCCCGCTCTCGCGGCGCGTCTCGGGTGCGAGTGCGGCGAGGGTTCAACAGGCGCGCGGCAGCGGCGACTGCCAGACCATCCGAGATTTCATCCAAGAAATTGGCCAATACAGGGCACTACGGACCAACACGCAGCGGACGGACCAACAGCAAAAGCCCTGCTAGATGGCACTGTTCAACACCAGTCGGACGGTTCGAAACCGACTCGTAATGCGTAGGTCGTGGGTTCGATTCCCACCTTGGGCTCCAAGAATCACCGAGTTCTGCAGCCGTGATGGGTCGTCACCGACGCGCTGGGAGCGATCCGCGCCAACCCGGAACCAGGACGCAAATGATGCCTTCCCCGATAGGGGAAGGCATCATTCTCAACTGGCCGGATGGTGACGAGGTCGAACGACCCGCTACTGGGCCTGTGCGGCGCGGGCACGCCAGATGAAACAGAGCACCTGTTGATCCGGTCTGTTGATTCCCGTTCTGCGGTGCGGGAGGGACGAATTACCCACGCCGCAGCACGGAAAACATCGTTGCAAATTTGATCCTTTGATCCCACACTGGCAGGAGCATGGTGACCGTGCCGGCGCGGCGACCGGCTGCGGCTTAGGTGATGGTCAATGTGTAGGTGGCTGTTGACGTTGCCGTGCCGCGATGACATGGGACTAAGGGCCTACGACTTTCCAGTTTTCGCACGCCCCTGTGCCGACGCGACAGCGAAGGATGCGATCACGGACTCGTGGTCGTGCACTTGTTGCTGCTCGGCCCAGGTTCCGGTCGCGGGCCGGCTCGAACAGTCAAGATCATCGCGCTGGCGCCCACCCGTGTGAACCTGAGTTCCGAATCGAAGGCCCGGGTTGCCCCTCGGCCCACTGTCATCGGTTCATGAACGATACTGAGGGTTCGATGTCTACCTCGGTCACGCGCACTCCGCCGGGACAGATCGGCCGGTTGCCGTATCTGCCTGGACTCGACGGATTGCGGGCGGTCGCCGTGGTCGCGGTGATGATCTATCACGCCAACCACGAATGGCTGTCGGGTGGCTTCCTCGGTGTCGAGGTGTTCTTCGTCATCAGTGGCTACCTCATCACGCTGCTGTTGATCGGTGAGTTCGAACGCAACGGGCAGATCAACCTGAGGCGCTTCTGGCTGCACCGGTTCCGCCGATTGCTGCCGGCGTTGTTCGTGATGCTCGCCGGCCTCGCGGTGTTCATGACGGCGTTCCGCCGCACGCCCATGGGTCGCACGCGCGGCGACTACGCCGGCGGCATCCTCTACGTCAGCAACTGGTACCAGATCATCGTCGGACAGGGGTACACCGCCAACGAGGCGTTCGTGCCGCTGCGGCACCTGTGGTCACTGGCGGTCGAGGAGCAGTTCTACCTGCTGTGGCCGCTCGTGATGGTGGCGATCCTCGTTCGCCGCGGCGCGCGCGATCTGCCGAGGGTTGCACTGTGGTTGGCCGGCGCCAGCTTGATCGCCGCTGCGGCTATGGCGCTGCTGTTCCACCACGGTGATGTCGCGGCAACGTGCACGATCGATCAACGCCAGGGCTACTGGTCGTTGCTCCGCCGGTGCATCAGCATCAACGAGTCGCTCTACCTCGGCACGTTCAGTCGCGCCGGCGGATTGCTGCTCGGGTCAGCGTTCGCGATGGTGTGGCGCCCACGGGACGTCGCACGCGGCTCGATGCACAACAAGGCGCTCCTCCTCGATGGTGCCGGCGTGGTCGGACTGTTGCTGCTCGGCTGGTTGACCTGGACGATGTGGCTGTCGGAGGGCGGGCGACAGTTCGGCATCCGGTTCGATTCGGCCCTGTTCCAGGGTGGGTTCCTGCTCACCGGCATCGCCACCGTGTTGGTGATCGCCGGTGTCACCCACGAGCGAAGCAGGTTGGGCAGCGTGCTCGGCATCCCGGTGCTGAACTGGGTCGGTACGCGCAGTTACGGGTTGTACCTCTACCACTGGCCGATCTACCAGATCATGCGTCGCGAAGCCGGCAAGGCGCTGACGCCGGCGCAGTTCGTCATCGCCATCGCCCTGACCCTGCCGATCACCGAAGCGAGCTACCGGTTCATCGAACTGCCGATCCGGCAAGGTCGCATCGCCGAGAGCCTTCGCAACCGTCGTCAACCGCGGCCCGCGGACGTGTATCGACGGCGACGCAGGCTCGTCGTCGTCATGCTGGCGGCGCTCGGCCTGGTCGGATTCGCCGGCGTCAGCATCGCCCTCGCACCCAACAAGTGCGTCGGGCAGGTCGAGTGTGATCTCGCCGCCGCGTCGGCGGCCACCGACCCCGTTGCGCCCACCGACACCTCGCTGCCCGAGGCGACGACTGGATCGGTCGTCGACGAGACGGTGGCCCCGCAGAGCACGGCGTCGACCACGTCCTCGTCGTCCACCACCAGCACGACGCTTCCCCTCGAACAGCGCCCGCCGATCGCGATCGGCGAGTCGGTCATGCTCGGGGCCAAGGCACAGCTGGAGGCCAAGGGGTTCGTGGTCGACGCAACCGAGAGCCGGCAGGGCAAAGAGGTCGTCACCTTGCTGACCCAGCTGCGCGCCGCGGGGCGCCTGGGCAACACCGTCGTGATCCACATCGGAACCAACGGCGAGGTCTCCGACGACACGTTTGCGGCGATCATGGCCAACCTGCCACCAGAAGAGGTCAAGTCGGTGTGGTTCCTGACGGTGCGCGCCGACCGCGCCTGGATCGACGGCAACAACGCCCGGATCCTCGGGTTGCCGGGCAAGTACCCCAACGTGCAGATCGGGTACTGGGCCGACTTCGTGCCGAAGATCTCCGGCATGGCCAGCGATGGCATCCACCTCGTCTCCGCCGAGGCGAAACAGACCTACGCCGACCTCATCGCCTCGTGGGCCGCCCTGCCGCCACCTGGCTGAGGTACGTCGACGGCACGCTGTTTCCGACTCCCGGGGGGACCGACCCTCGCTTGTACCCTTGCTGTCTTCATGGAAACCTCGGTCGATCTGCACCAACGCGAGATGTACGACCTCGCCGTGCGAATCGGCGCCTCGTGGGTGCAGATCCGCCGCGGTGCGGCGATGGGCGCGCTACGCGACTACCTCCTCGGCAGCGGCGACGAAGCACTCGAGCAGGGCCAGATGGATTCGCTCGATCTCCTCGCCCGCCAACCGCTGTGGCGGATGAGCGACCTCGCCGAGGCCCTGCGCATCGACCCCTCGACCGCGACCCGCGCCGTGCAGCGGCTGGTGGGCGCAGGGCTGGCGTCGCGCTCGACCAACGACGGCGACGGTCGCGTCGTGATGGTCGAGATCACCGAGGCCGGGCGGTCGAGGCACGCCGACGTCAACGCCCGACGCGGACTCCTGATGACCCACATGCTCGGCGCGTTCACGCCGGAGGAGCGCCCGGCCCTCGCCGACATGCTCGAGCGCTTCGTGTCCGCGGTCGACGAGTTCGTCGAGCAACGCGACTGACCCCACCCTCTCCCCCACCCTCACCGCCCAAATCATCAGGTGGTCACATGCTGACCGTCGCCACGACGGTCACGCAGCGGCCAACCCACGTCCGACGCAGGTTCGCCTTCCGCTTCGACCGTTCCGGTGTACCTCTGTGTGGGTGTGAGGAAACAGGATCTACGACTGATCGATCGAGCCGAGGCACAACACCATCTCGTCACCCGTGAGGATGTGACGGCGTGTGGGTTCAGCTCACAGCAATGGTGCGATCGGATCGATGACGGGACGTGGCTGCCCGCGGCGGACAACGTGTTCCGGCATCGGGCGACACCGTCCACATGGGAACTGAGGGTGCGCGCCGCAGCGCTCTCGCTCGGGCGCAATGCCGC
>JAYVOI010000248.1:0-20232 GCA_043758005.1 Ilumatobacteraceae bacterium | reverse complement strand
CCAGACCACCCGTGGTCCCCACGTGCCGGTCAGCGCTGCGATGAGACCTGATCCGCCAGCATTCATGGGCCAAGACTTGCCGATTCGCAGGTCGCTTGGCCAGTGAGCCCCGATGATGGGTTCGGCTCGTTTGCCGGCGACCGCGAGTGGAACGATGTCGCCCAGGGAGTGAACCGGGGTGAATCGTGCACAGCTACCAAGTGGCATCGCCACAGGGATCGGCAGCCTTCCTCACCGCGACGCCGCTGCCGCGGCCGACTTCGTTCTGACCACGCTGGAACTGCCGGCGATTCCGACTCTTCCGAGACGGTCTCCTGCCGAAGGGATGATCCCGCAAGGCTTGGTCGGGTTGGCGGGGATCACCGTTGGTCAATACGGCAGCATCGCCTTCGATGCCGGCAGCTTCGACCCCGATGCCCCGGTCATCACCGATCTCCAGCACGATGCCTTCGGAGGGTGGCGCGCGTTCCTCGCTGCCGCGCAAGGTCGCAAGGCTCCCGTCAAATGGCAGTTCGTCGGGCCCGTCACGCTCGGACTCGCGTTGGTGCGCGCCGGGCTCAGCAGTCGGGTGGCATTCGATGTGTCGGTGCGCGCGGTCCGCTGTCGCGTCCGACAGTTGGTCGAGCACGTCGCCACGGAACTGCCGGGCTGTCGCCAGGTGGTCTTCATCGACGAGCCGACGCTCGACGAGCTGATGGGTGCCGGGTTTCCGATCGCCCCCGACACGGCGATCGATCTCGTGTCTGCGGCGCTGGCTGCAATCGAGCCGGTTGCGGTCACCGGCTTGCACGTGTGCGCCACCGCCGACATCGCCTCACTCGTGTCCATCGGACCCGACGTGTTGTCGGTGCCAGTCGACCTCCGACTGCTCGACTCATCGGGCTACCTGGCCAGGTTCATCAGCGACGGTGGCACGATCGCCTGGGGAGCCGTACCGACGGAGGGCCCGATCGCGTCATCTTCGGAGCGGCCGTGGCGCAAGCTGAGTGAGTTGTGGTGTGAGCTCGTGCAGCGTGGAGCCGACCCGGCTCAGCTCCGAACGCAATCGATCATCACGCCCGAATGCGGTCTCGCCACCCACACTCCTGCGGTCGCCGAACGGGTGCACCGGGTCGCCGCCGAGATCAGCGAGCGGGTGAGGGATCAGGCCAGCGCGACGCGCTTCTCCCTCGGCGCGTAGCTGCTTACACTCGCACGCATGACCGAGCCTGCGGACCTTGCTGCTCGCGCTGCGGACCTCCGTCGGCAGATCGCATATCACAACGAGCGCTACCACACCCTCGACAGCCCCGAGATCGCCGATGCCGACTACGACTTGCTCGTTCGTGAGCTGCTGAGCCTGGAGCGCGAGCACCCCGAGCTGGTCACGGCCGATTCGCCGACAACCCAGGTTGGCGCGGCCCCGCTGTCGGCGACGTTCGCACCCGTCGTGCACCGGGTTGCGATGACCAGCCTGGACAACGCGATGGACGAGGCCGAGTTGGCACTGTGGGGCGAGCGTGTCGCTCGCGGACTCGCTGGTGCACCGGCCACCTTCGTGTGTGAGTTGAAGATCGACGGCCTGGCGATGAGCCTCCGCTACGAGCGCGGCGAGTTCGTGCAGGCCGCCACCCGCGGCGACGGCCGCGTCGGTGAAGACGTCACTGCCAACGTCGCGACCATCGCAGCGTTGCCCAAGCGTCTCGCGAAGGGTGCCCCCGAGGTGGTCGAGGTGCGCGGCGAGGTCTACATGCCGATTGCCAGTTTCGAGGCGCTCAACGAGCGCGCTGCTGCGGCCGGGCAACCGCGTTTCGCCAATCCGCGCAATGCCGGTGCCGGCAGCCTGCGTCAGAAGGATCCACGAGTCACCGCCAGCCGCGAGCTCAGCTTCTGGTGCTATCAGTTGGGGGAGGTGGTCGGTGGACCGGAGTTCACCAGCCATCACGAGACCCTGGAGTTCCTCGGCAACCTCGGCTTCCCGGTGAACCCCGAGGTCCGCACGGTCGACGATCTCGCCGGCGTCTATGCGTTTGCCGCACATTGGCAGGAGCACCGCCACGACCTGCCGTACGAGATCGACGGGGCCGTTGCCAAGGTCGACCAGTTGGCGCTGCGCGAGCTCCTCGGCTTTACGTCACGGGCACCCCGTTGGGCCATCGCGTTCAAGTTCCCGCCGGAAGAGCGCACAACACTGCTGCGCGACATCCAGGTCTCGGTGGGGCGCACCGGGCGCACCACGCCGTTCGCGGTCCTCGACCCGGTGTTCGTCGGCGGTTCGACGGTGCGCATGGCCACGCTGCACAACGAGGACCAGGTTCGCGCCAAAGATGTGCGCCCCGGCGACACGGTGATCGTTCGCAAGGCCGGTGACGTGATCCCCGAGGTGGTTGGGCCGATCCTGTCGCTGCGCCCAGAAGGGAGCCAGCCATGGCAGTTCCCCAAGATCTGCCCGTGCCCGCTGGCGACGGAACTGGTGCGTCTCGAGGGCGAGGCGGACACGCGCTGCATCGAGCCGGCGTGCCCGTATCAACGCGATCAGCGGGTGATCTACTTCGCGTCGCGTGGTGCGATGGACATCGAAGGCCTCGGCGAGCGGACCGTCTTCCAACTCAGCGACGCCGGACTGATCAGTGACCCCGCCGACATCTACTCGCTGACAGCGGAGCAGTTGCTCGGCCTCGAAGGTTTCGCGGCGATCAGCGCGGACAAGTTGCTGGCTGGCATCGAGGGTTCGAAGACCCGGCCGTTGCCCAAGTTGCTGACCGCGTTGGGGATCAAGGGCCTCGGGCCGTCTGCCAGCGAAGCGTTGAGCCTTGCCTTTGGGACCCTCGACTCGATCCTGGCCGCCGACGAGGCGACGCTGGCGACGACCGACGGCGTGGGCCTGGTGATCGCCGGCTCGATCTGCCGGTGGTACGCGATCGACGCCAACCGGGCCTTCGTCGACAAGCTGCGGCAAGCCGGCGTCGAGTTCGGCAAGGTCGAGGTCAGCAGGCTCGCCCCGGTGTTGGCCGGCAAGGCCGTTGTCGTGACGGGAACGCTGGAGCGCTACTCACGCGAGGAGGCCGAAGCGGCGATCAAGGCGCGCGGCGGAAAGAGCCCCGGCAGCGTCAGCGCGAAGACCTATGCAGTCGTGGTGGGGGAGTCGCCGGGTGCCAGCAAGGTCACCAAGGCGCAAGAGTTGAGACTGCCGGTGCTCGACGACGTCGGCTTCGACCACCTGCTGGCCACGGGCGAACTACCCGACTAGAAGACCGAGAACGTCCAGGTGTACGACTGCGACTTCTGCCGCGACTCGAGCACCTTCCAGTAGATCACCGTTGCGGTGTGCGTGCCCTGGGTGAACGATTCGATCTTGGCCCCGTCGACCGGGACGAACGTCAGGGTGGCGTTGCCCCGCTCGTAGATGGTCGTCGGGGGGAGCGTGACCTGCTGCCCGCCGGGGCCGGCTTTGAGGTCGTTCGGATCGACGGTCTCCAACTCGATGTCGTCGATCACGAGCACGCCGGTGTAACCCGGCAGGAGATCGACGAAGACCGCGGTTTGCGACGGAACACGCACCGCGCCGCGGACTGGATCGATGTTCTCGATGGTGGCCGGGAGGGCCAACGCCTTGCGGCCGGTGACCGATGATTGGAAGCCGAGGATCACCATCACGATCCCCGCAGCGATCACCAGACTGACCATCAGGAGCCGCCGCTGGTGACTGTCGAGGTGCGGCCTGTTCATGCTCACCATTCTTCCGCCGCCGCGCCGATTTCGCACATGAACGCTGTCTGCGCCTGTATCGCGGTAGCGTTCAGTACCCCATGACATTGATGGATACACAGTTCAACGGTCGGGTCGTGGCGGGTCGCTACAAACTCGGGCCTCGCCGCGGCAGTGGTGTCGACGCGGCCGTTTTCGATGCCTTTGACCTGGTGGAACAGTGTGTCGTGGCGATCAAGGTGGTCCATCCCGATCTCAGCTCGGGCGAGGGCTTCGAGCGCGCGTTCCGCATCGCCGCCGAGCAGGGTGCGTCGATCAAGCACCCGAACATCGCCGAGATCTACGACTGGGGCGCCGACGTCTGGAACGACCGCAAGGCGATGTACGTGATCGTCGAACATCTCGGTGGGGGAAGCCTGCGCGAGTACCTCGACCGAGGTCGCACGCTGTCGCCCTCGCAAGCCCTGATGGTCGGTCTCGAAGCCTGCAAGGCGCTCGATGTCGTGCATCGCCACGGACTCGTGCATGGCGACATTCGTCCGTCCACGTTGGTGTTCGGCGACGATCAACGGCTGCGGATCACCGATGTCGGCTTGGCCAACGTCGTGGGCGAAGCACTGTGGACCGACCGTGCCCATGTCAGCAACGCGTTGGCGATGTACGCACCACCGGAGTTGGCCGAGTACGGGCGCCGGGGCCCGAAGGGCGATGTCTATTCGCTCTGCCTGACCATGTTGGAATCGATGTCGGGGACGGTGCCGTTCGTCGGCGACTCGACGGTCGCCACGTTGTCGAACCGCATCGGCAGGCTGATGCCGGTCTCGGCCGACCTGGGTCCGCTGGCGGCCGTGCTCGAACGAGCCGGTCGCCCGTTGCCCGACGACCGGTACTCGGCTGCCGAGTTCGGCAGGGCCCTGGTGCAGGCTGCCGAGAAACTGCCGCGCCCGGCGCCGATCAGCTTGCCCAACTCGGGCCTGTTCGGCGACTCGTCGGGCGCCATCAGTCGACCCACCTTGCCACCTCCGGCACCGGCAGCGATGCCACCCCGGCCGCCGGTGCTGGTGACCACCGAGTACGTCCCGACCAGTGACGAGATGGTGTCGGCGCGCCCCCGACCTGCCCCAGCGCCGGCCGACGTCGACGACGATGCAGACGAGCCGCGGCGAGGTCGCCGCTGGGTCGCCTGGCTCGTGCCGCTCATGTTGCTGCTCGCCGCCGCTGCCGGCGGTGTTGCCTACATCGCCACGAAGGATCACACCCGCACCTATCAGGTACCCCACCTCGTCGGGCTGGCGGAGTCGGAGGCACTGAACCAGATCTCCGGGTTCGATTGGGACACCGTGGTCACTCGCGAGGCCAGCGAGACCGTGCCGCTCGGCGTGGTCATCCGCACCCAGCCGGGTGAGGCCACCTCACTTGCGCAACGGCAACCGTTCCAACTCATCGTCAGCACAGGCCCGGCTCCGCGACCGCTCCCCGATCTCGTCGGGCAGACCCTCGAACAGGCGACCGCCAGCCTCACCCAACTCGATCTGGTGCTGCAGCAAGCCGATCCCGTGTTCGACGAGACCGTGCCGGCGGGCGTCGTTCTGAGCTGGATGGTGCCCGAACAGCCGGGCCTGAAAGCCGGCGACACGGTCACGCCCAAGACCACGGTGTCGGTCGTGCTGTCCGCCGGCCCGCAGCCGCGGGTCGTGCCCGATCTCACCGGGATGACGCCGGATCAGGCCACTGCCACGCTTGCCGAACAGGGACTCGTGCTGCTGCAGCTCGAACCGGAATTCAGCGACTCCGTGCCCGCGGGTGTCATCATCCGCCAAGACCTGCCCGTCAGCACCCAGGTCGACCCTGGCGCAGTCATCAGCGTGGTGATCTCCAAGGGTCAAGATCTCGTTGCCGTCCCGCCGCTGGGCAATCTCACGGTGCAACAAGCGACCGACGCGTTGTCAGCTGCGGGCCTGACCGTCGGTGCTGTGACCGGCAACGTCGATGGTGTTCTCGTCGCTGCGAAGTACCAAGGCGTCGACGTGTTGCCGGCTCAGCGGTTACCTCGCGGGTCGGCGATCGACGTCGCCTTCTTCTAGAAATTCACTGCCGTCGGGGTCGATGGCTAGCGTGCCTTCGTCTGGAGGAGGATGGCATGGGATCGCTTGACGGCCGAGTGGCAATCATCACCGGAGCCGGCCGCGGCATCGGCCGAGAGCACGCCCTGCTGTTCGCCCGCGAAGGTGCACGGATCGTCGTCAACGATCTCGGTGGCGCCAACGATGGCACCGGCACCGATTCCACCCCGGCGCAGATGGTCGTCGAGGAGATCAAGGACCTCGGCGGTGAAGCGATCGTCAACGGCGACGACGTCGCCGATTGGCAGGGCGCGCAACGCCTGATCAACAGTGCGATCGAGGCGTTCGGTGATCTCGACATCCTGGTCAACAACGCGGGCATTCTGCGCGACCGAGTGATCGTCAACATGACCGAAGAGGAATGGGACGCGGTGATCACCGTGCACCTGAAGGGTCACTTCGCCCCCACGCGGTGGGCCGCGGCGTACTGGCGCGAGCAGCACAAGGCCGGGCGCGGCCGACCGCGTAATCTCGTGCACACGTCGAGTACCTCGGGGTTGTTCGCCAACCCGGGCCAGAGCAACTACGGCGCGGCCAAGACCGGCATCGCCACGTTCAGCCAGATCGCTGCGAAGGAGCTCATCCGCTACAACGTGAAGAGCAACACCATCGCCCCCGGGGCGCGTACTCGCCTGACGCTGGCAACGCCGGGTCTCGAACAGATCATGAAGCCTGCCGAGGGCGCGTTCGATCAATGGGACCCAGCGAACATCTCACCGCTGGTCGCCTACCTGGCGACGGCCGACTGCAAGTTCACCGGCGAGACGTTCTTCGTGCAAGGTGGCAAGGTGACCCTGATCGAGAGCTGGGCGCACGGCGCCTCGGTCGACCGCGACTCGATGTGGTCGGTCGACGAGTTGGCGCAGGCGCTGGCTCCGCTGGCTCGTGCGTAGCGTGGCGCGAACTACTCGGTGATCTCTTTGATCTCCCCGGCGATGGTCTTGGCGATGTCGTCCTGTGGCATCCCCGTCTGCATTGCCATCATCTTCATCATGTCGCCTTGGACCTTGATCTTGCCGGCCATGAAGGCCTGCATCCCGGCTGCTTGATCCTGGTCGACGAAGATCTTCCTGGCCGTGTCGTAGTCGGTGGTCAGCGTGAGGTCGGGCGTCTCCAACGCGCCGCTCTCCATCACCAGGCTGCCCGACGAGGTGTCGAGGTAGAGGTTCACATCACTGTCACCGAACGGCACGTCGGTGATCACCTGGTTCATCCGCACGCTGATGGTGATCGGCGATGACTGAGCGGCGTACTTCTCGCGGATTGCCTTGGCAGCGTCCATCCACTCTGTTGAGAGAAAGGGGTAGGGCATGAATCCTCCACTTTTCGGGTTTGCTCGACTCGGGTACGGCGTCGGCTCAACATAGCCGTCCCTGCGTCAGGTGAACAGATCGTTCAATTCTTTTCGAATCCGTCGATCCGGCGGGTAACGATGGACCCAATGGCTCGGATCCTTGTCACAGAAGAAATCGCCGATGGCGGCATCGACCGCCTGCGCGCTGCTGGCCACGAGGTCGACGTGCAACTCGACCTCACGACGTTGCTCGTCAACATCCGTGGTGCGCAGGGCCTGATCATCCGCTCGGCCACACAGGTCACAGCAGAGGTCCTCGAGCACGCCGATGAGTTGTTGGTCGTCGGGCGGGCGGGCATCGGTCTCGACAACGTCGACGTCGAGGCGGCGACGCGTCGTGGCGTGATGGTCGTCAACGCGCCGCAGAGCAACATCATCTCGGCAGCCGAGCACACCATGGCCTTGCTGCTCGCCCAGGCTCGCAACGTGCCACAAGCACACGCTGCCCTGACCGCCGGCCGGTGGGAACGGTCGCGTTGGGAAGGCGTCGAGCTGGCCGACAAGACCCTGGCAGTCATCGGCCTCGGTCGGATCGGCAAGCTGGTCGCCGACCGCGCCAAGGCGTTCGGTATGCATGTGGTCGCCTACGACCCGTTCGTTTCCGCCGACAAGGCCCGACAGATGGGTGTGGAGCTGCTGTCGCTCGATCAGGCAGTCGCCGAGGCCGACTTCCTCACCATCCATCTCCCGAAGACGAAAGAGACCACAGGCCTGATCAATCGCGACCTGTTGATCAAGGCCAAGCCGACCATGCGATTGATCAACGTTGCTCGCGGCGGCATCGTCGATGAGACCGAGTTGGCCGATGCCATCCGCGACGGGGTCATCGCCGGTGCAGCGATCGACGTCTTCGCGACGGAGCCGACGACGGAGTCTCCGCTGTTCGCGCTCGAGCAGGTCATCGTCACGCCGCACCTCGGCGCTTCGACCAGGGAGGCACAGGACAAGGCCGGCGACACGATTGCCGACATGGTGCAACTGGCGCTCGCCGGCGAGTTCGTGCCGTTCGCCGTCAACGTCGATGCTGCCGAGGCAAACGAGACGATGCGGCCGTTCCTGCCGCTCGCCGAGCGCCTCGGCCGGCTGTTCGCCTCACTGGTCGGTGGTGCCCCGAAGCAGATCGAAGTGTGCACCGAGGGTGACATCGCCGGGTACGACACGCGCATCCTCACCCTCGCCGCGTCGAAGGGCTTCTTCGGCTCGGTCACCGACGAGCCGGTCACCTACGTCAATGCGCCGCAGCTCGCCAAGGATCACGGGGTCGAGATCCGCGAGACCAATTGCGCGACGTCGGCCGACTTCGTCAACCTGCTCACCCTGCGCGGAGGCAATCGTTCGTTGTCGGGCACGCTGGTCGGCCGCCGCGGCGAACAGCGCATCGTCATGATCGACGAGCACACGGTCGACGTGCCGCCCGCCGATCACATGCTGATGGTCAAGAACGACGACCGGCCTGGCGTGATCGGCATCGTCGGCACGCTGCTCGGCAACGCCGGTGTCAACATCGCCGACATGGACGTGGGTGCCGCGGCCGATGGTGGAACCGCGGTCATGCTGATCGCCACGTCGGGCGAGGTCAGCCACGACGTGCTGGCGCAGCTGCGCGAGGCCCCAGGGATCATCTCGGTCGACGCGTTGACGTGTTGATCAGGGCCTGACGCAACGCCGGATCGCGTCGCGGGTAGCAACAGCTTCGCGGCAGGCGGCATCGGCGAAGTCGTTGCCGCTCGATGCGTAGAGGATCGCCCTCGACGAGTTGATGACCATGCCGAAGCCGTCGGCCGTCGCGCCGGCGGCGACGGTGGCAGCGATGTCGCCGCCCTGTGCCCCGACGCCGGGGACCAGTATCGGCATCTCGCCGACGATCTTGCGAACGGCGCCCAGCTCGTCGGGAAACGTCGCGCCGACCACGAGCCCGCATTCACCGATCTCGCTCCACTCGAGCGCGGCTCGCCGGGCCACGTGCGCATATAGCGGCTCACCGTCGACGTCGAGTGACTGGAAGTCGCCGCCGCCTGGGTTCGACGTGCGGCACAGCACGAACACGCCGTGGTCGCGGTAGGCCAGGTACGGCTCGAGGGAGTCCGTGCCGAGGTATGGGTTCACCGTCACGGCATCGGCGCCGTAGCGGTCGAACGCCTCGCGGGCGTACTGGTGCGCGGTGGGGCCGATGTCGCCGCGTTTGGCGTCGAGGATCAACAGCACATCGGGGTACGTGTCGTGGATGTAGTGGCACAGCCGTTCGAGCTGTGGCTCGGCACGCTGCGCGGCGAAGTAGGCGAATTGCGGCTTGAAGGCACAGACGGTATGGGCCGTCGCGTCGACGATCGCCTTGCAGAACTCGTACGTCGCGTTGGTCCCCGACGCGAATGCATCCGGCAGCCGAGCGGGGTCGGGGTCGAGCCCGACGCAGAGCATCGATCCTGACGATCTCCAAGCCGACTGCAACGTGGAGTGGAACGCCATGCGGTGGCGAATCTACCCCGTGCGGACCCGGTCGGCGGCCTTCTTCGGCTCTTCGGGGCGCAACGCCCACTTCTGTGCGCTGCGCAGCGTGACGAGACGGAACAACGTGAGCTGCAACACCAAGATCGACGACCCGAGCACGAACCACTGCAGCAACGTGTTGTGCCGATCCTGGCCCGCCAGGAAGGTGTGCACCGTTGCGATGATCCACAACGCGACGCTGGTGAGGTGGATGGCATGCCAGATCTTGCGCTTGATGTGTCGCATCAGCCACGACGTGACCTGGATCGCAATGAGGAAGTAGAACCCGACGATTCCCCAGGCGACGGCGCCCGTCTTCCACGGCGACTTCATCGGGATGAACATCTCGCGCCAACCGAAGTACACGAAGTTGTCTGCCCACAGTCCGCCGAGGTGCACGAGGACGAACACCAACGACAACGTGCCGAGGTAGCGGTGTAGATCGAGGAGCCAGGCGGGAACGCCGCGCTTGCGCACGAGCCGGCTCGACAACGTGAGGCCCCACAAGATGCTGGCGGTCACCGTCGCCCAGGCAACGATGCCGCTGGACCGGGCGACGTACCAGGCAAGTTTGTCGGTGACGGCAATCATTGGACGGACTCCTGCACTATGTCAACGTGATCAGCACTGATCATCCAGGCTTTCACCGCTGCCGAGCGCAACAGTGCTGCCCCTTCGACGCTACCGGCAATGATCGCTGCCTTGGCCAGTGCCTCGGCGCGCGCCGCGCTCTGATCGGCGACGGCGACGGCGACGAGGTCGGTGATGGCAGGTCTCCCCGTACGGGGGTCGATGATGTGGTGATGTTCGGCTTCGCCACGCGTCCAACGCCGGATGGCGACCGTGCTCATCACCAGCGCGCCGGAGAACAGCGCGTGGTGATCGACCGCTGCGCCGGTCAGGGGGTGCAGTAGCGGTACCCGCCAGCCGTTCTCGTCGACCGGCTCGCCCGCCGAGTGGATGTCGCCACCGAGCGAGACGTAGGCAGAGTTGGCGCCGGCGGCGATCAGTTCGTTGGCGACGAGGTCTGCGGCCAGGCCCTTGCCGATGCCGCCGAGGTCGATCGACAGTCCGTCCACGAGCCGAACCCAGTTGTTCGAGATCTCGAGGCCGGACAGACCGTTGGCAGGCTGTGTCTCGGGCGGATCGCCAGGCCGGTTCGACTGTTCGACGATCTCGGCAAAGGTGCGGTCGTAGCCGAGCTGCTCGAGGCTGGTTCGGATCGATGGATCGAACAGACCACGGGTCTCGACGTGCATGAATTGACACAGCTGGAGCGCAGCGACGAGATCGTCACTGCACTCCAGCCGGTCGCCGCGCCGCGCCTGGAGACGGTTGAGCTCGCTGTCGGGAAGAAAGCGGCTCCACGTCTTTTCGAGTTGTCTGAGACGGGAGAACCCATCACGGATGAGTTCGACCGGACCGTCGACCAGGATCTCGCTGGGAGAGCCCATCAGTCGAGCCGTCGAACGATGCCACGTTCGCTCCTCGGCCACCGCCGCGGTCAGCATCCACTTCCCGTGCACGGCGCAGGCGCCGGTGCCGGTGCCGGTGCTGGTGCGGGGGCGGGTGCTGGTGCGGGTGCGGGTGCCGGGGCGGGTGCGGGTGCCGCAGCGGGTGCCGGGGCCGGTGCCGGGGCCGGTGCCGCGGCAGGCTTCGACGAGCCAGCCTTTGCGGGAGCTGGAGCAGGCGCAGGTGCCGCAGCGGCAGCAGCGGGGTCCGCGGCCGGCGCCGGAGCGACGGTGGCGAGGGTCGTGGCTGCCGCCGGGTCCACTGCGAGTGCGGCGACCGTTGCAGCAACGGTGGTCGTGGTCGCCGCTGCAGTATCGAGCGGGGACAGTGTGGTCGGAGGTGCGATGGGGTTACCGAACTCGTCGACGTAGACGACCCGGTGGATGGTCTCGACCAAGGTGGCGGGCGGCGCGGCATCGGCTTGCTTGGCCTCGAGGGCGCGGGCATCGGCAGTGGCCAGCGACGCGATGGTTGCCAAGAAGCCCGATGTCGCCAGGCCGGTGGCCAGGATGCGACCGGCGGCCGCCACATGACGCCTGCGGCTGCCGAACAGACGGACACTGGTCTGACGATCGACCACGGGCACCGTTGCGGTGTCGGTGGGTTGGATGACGATCATCGGCGACGAGACCGATGCGGCCGCTGCCGTCGCCGGCACGCCACTCGGAGGGCTCCAAGGAGCCCGGGTCGAGGCGATGCCGGCCGGCGGGGTCGGTACGGGGCTGGCCATCGGCTGGGCGGCGGACGGCGTCGGGCTGACGCCGCTGCGCTTGCCCAACTTGGCGAGGCGGGCGAGTTGTTGTTCGTTGAGGTCACTCATTGGCAGTTCCACACTCCGTTGTCTTCAAGTTGCGGCTTCTTGCAGCCAGGTGGGATTGGGGGAATTGGCTTGCTGGCCGGCCAATCGCTCGGGATGCGTGCGCCCTGTGGGACGCCCGCGATCGCAGGTGCGGCGGTCGTGGCCGGCGGTCGGGTCGTCGGTGCCGGCTGTGTTGTCGGTGCAGCGGTTGGTGCCGGTGCCGGCTGTGTTGTCGGAGCGGCAGTCGGCGACGGCGCCGCAGTGCCCATAGACGTCGGCGCGCCCGATGTCGTCACCGGCGCGCTCGGGCTGGTCGGCTGGGGTGATTCTGGCCGTGGTGCATCGGCGGCGGCCCCGGCATCGTCTTGCGGCGCAGTAGCAGCGGGGGCCGCCGGCGGGGGCGCGTTGGCCGGTGCTGTGGGCGCCGCCGAAGCAGCGGTTGCGGCCCCGGCAGCGACCGCAGACGCGGCGACGTCGGCAACACCCGCGATGCTCTCGGCGGTGGTCTCGGAGTGCACGACGATGTAGTCGTCGATCAGCTCCACCTGCTTGCCACCGGCGACCTGCGGGGCGGCGCTGGCGAACAGGCCACCGCCGACGGCCGCGATGGCGACGCAGGCGATACCGAGCGTTGCGGTAGCGGAAATGATGTACGTGACTGCGAGACGGCGTTCCACACGATCACCCTTCTGTCATCAGATTGTCATCAGACGGCTGAAGACGTGCCCAGCCGTACTGCGGGCCATATCGTCTATCGGTCGCCGGCCCGGCCTGCTCAAGCAGGTTCTCGTCAAGAAATGGCCGCATCTGCGGTGTCCGAAACGCCATCTCAGTCGTCGGTGTCGGTGTGGTCGTCGGACTCGGTGTTGTGGGTGATCGTGCGGTCCGGGTGACGGTCGACCGTGTTCGGTTCGCCGCCCCCACCTGCGCTGTTGTCGGGCTTCGTGGTCGGCTGCGCTTGGGGGGCAGCAACAGCGGTCGGCACGGCCTGCGGCGGGCGGGCGGCGGTGGTCTGCGGTGCAGGCGCCGTCAGCGGTTGCGTGGCTGCGATCGGCTCCGGATCCGGGGCCACTGTGGCCGGTTCGGTCGCCACCGGTTCCACCGCGATCGTGACGGGTGCGACGGTTGTTTCCGAGGCTGTCGTGCGCACGACGATGTAGTCGTCGATCTTCTCGACCTTCTTCACGCCGGGGTTGGGCGGAGACGCCGCTTCGGCGAACAATGCACTGGCGACCGCAGCAACCGCGATGCACGCCGTAGCGAGCGTGACCGTGACCGATATTGCCGAGATTTTTGCTGTGCGACGTTCCATCAGCGACACCCTTCTGTCATCATTTCGTAATGACACGTCCTAAGATCAAAAAGGGTTTGGTCTTAAGGCGTAAAGTTATCGCGAGTACCCATTTTACCCATCGCGGCCGATCTCAAACATCAATTTGTCGCCGGATGCGGTCGAGTGCCCTCGGAGCGGGCGTTAGAGCTCTGTCACACTGATTGCTGCCGTCGGGCACATGTCGGCAGCCTGTTCCACTGCAGAACGCAACGACTCCGGGGGCTGTTCGTCCAGGATGTACAGAAAGCCATCGCTGCGGACCTCGAACACCTCGGGGCAGAACTGCATGCACGCGCCCGTCGAGGCGCACACGTCGTAGTCGACAGTGATCTTGTATGACATCGCAGCTCCTCGGTCTCACGCCTTGGCGGGACGATAGCCGTCGGAGATCGCATCATCGACGTTGGCGTAGCACCGCTCGGCGACTGTTCGGGCATAGAACCGCCCGCCCGGCACGTGGAAGATCCCCGAGTTGTCATTGGCCTTCACGAGATAGCCGTCGGGGCAGTCACCGTTGACCGGCGCCTTCCAACGGGGTGCGGGCTCGGCCGGCGTCGCGTCGGCGTCCGAGTAGTCGGCAATCTTGACGGCCGTCTTGGGTGTGGCCCGTGCCTCGTTCTCCAGCGGTGGCCACGGTGCCGGCGCAGCGGCCGGTGATTGCCGTTGACGCCACACCCGGTAGGCGCCATAGCCTCCGCCTGCAAGCACGCTGAGCCTGAACAATCGCCGCAACGAACGCATCATGGGCGATGACCTTACAACTGATGCCGTTCGTGAGCGTTCAATACCGCTCGTAGTGAGGCGGTGATGATGTTGGGGTCGACACCGACACCCCAGAGCACGGAGCCCTCGGGCCGCGACGTTTCGACGTACGCGACGGCGTTGGCCTCCGAGCCCTGCCCGATGGCGTGCTCGGCGTAGTCGAGCACGTTGAGTTCGGAATCGACGCCGTCACGCAAGGCGTGGACGAAGGCGTCGATGGGCCCGTTGCCTTCGCCCACGATGGTGATGGGTGCGCCGTCGACGACGAGCTGGGCGGTGATCGACGTGCGCCCGGTGGCCGAGTCGCTGTGCAGTTCGTGACTGTTCAGTCGGAACCGTGGCTCGGCCGCGAGGTAGTGCTGCTGGAACGCCTCCCACATCACGAGCGGGCTGATCTCGGTGCCGGAATCCTCGGTGATGTGTTGGATGGTCTTGGAGAACTCGATCTGCAGGCGTCGCGGCAGGTCGAAGCCGTGCTCGGCCTTCATCATGTAGGCGACGCCGCCCTTGCCCGACTGCGAGTTGACCCGAATGACCGCCTCGTACGACCGTCCGACGTGCTTCGGGTCGATCGGCAGGTACGGGATGCCCCATTGGTCGTAGTTGTCGGGCAGGGCTTCGAAGCCCTTCTTGATCGCGTCCTGGTGGCTTCCGCTGAACGAGGTGTACACCAGATCGCCGGCGTAGGGATGTCGAGGCGGTACCAGCAGGCGGTTGCAGTACTCGGCGACGCGTCGCAGTGCGTCGATGTCGGTGATGTCGAGCTCAGGGTCCACGCCGTTGCTGAACAGGTTCATGGCCAGGTTGACGATGTCGACGTTGCCGGTCCGCTCGCCGTTGCCGAACAGGGTCCCTTCGACGCGATCCGCTCCCGCCATCACTCCGAACTCGGCGGCGGCCACGGCGCAGCCGCGATCGTTGTGCGGGTGCAGGCTGACGACGACGGAGTCGCGGCTGCGGATCGTGCGGCCGAACCACTCGATCACGTCCCCGTACACGTTCGGTGAGTAGCACTCCACCGTCGCCGGCAGGTTGAGGATGATCGGCTTCTCGGGTGTCGGCTCGACGACGTCCATCACTGCCTCGCAGATCCGGATCGCGAACTCGGGCTCGGTGAGGGTGAAGCTCTCCGGTGAGTACTCGTAGCGGATCTCGGTGTGCCCCATCGTCTGTTCCAGCTTCCGGCACAACTTGGCGGCGTTCACTGCGATGTCGACGATGCCATCCATGTCGAGACCGAACACGACCTCACGCTGGAGTGGGTTCGTCGAGTTGTAGAAGTGCACGATGGCCCGCGGTGCGCCCTGCAGACACTCGTACGTTCGCTCGATCAGTTCGGGTCGGCATTGCACGAGCACCTGGATCTCGACATCGTCGGGGATCAGGTCTTCCTCGATCAGCTGGCGGATGAAGTCGAAGTCGGGCTGACTTGCCGCGGGGAACCCGACCTCGATCTCCTTGAAACCCATCTTCACCAGCGCGTCGAACATGTGCCGCTTGCGTTGCGGGTCCATCGGGTCGATCAGCGCCTGGTTGCCATCGCGTAGGTCGACGCTGCACCACAGCGGGGCCTTGTTGATCACGACGTTCGGCCAGGTGCGGTCGTGGAGGACGACCGGGACGAACGGCTGGTACTTGGTGAACTGCATCTTCTTCGGCGTAGCTGGTTGTGGAGGCATGGCTGGCTTTCTGGAAACGGGGTGAATGCGAAACAACTCGGAAAAATGAAGAACCCCCCGACCGATCGGCGGGGGGGTGCGGGCAAGCGTGAAGAACGCGACGCTTGCCCTACATAAGCAGAAGGAGGTTGCGAGCGGCGGACATCGTCCTCAGTCTGCCCGCGATCGTCGCCGTTGTCAACGCGTTCACACCACGAGAAAGTTGCTGAACTGCCACGGGTCGGTGTGGTCGAGGCCGTCGGTGTCGTCGGCGAAGCTGGGGAACACATCGTTGCGTGTCGTCAGCGGATCCCATTCGGCGGGCGCGGAGTGCATCGTTCCCAGGTATCGGCCGGCGACGTCGAGCACCTCGCGCCATGGCAGGTCGTCGGGCACGCAGACTCCTTCGTTCGGATGCTCGATCATCCAACTGACGGCCGCAAGAATCGAGCCGGCGACCTGCAGCGTGGTCGCGCTCTGGTGCGGCACGATCGCTCTGGCCTGCTCGATCGACAGCAGCGAACCCGTCCACCACGAACGGTACGGGTGGCCCATCAACAGCACACCGAGCTCGTCTCGACCGCTGGTGATCTCGTCGTTGAGGATCCGCTGGTTCGACTGCATCGCCCAGTTGCGCATCCGCAGCTCGAGCACGCTGGCGATCGCCGCGTCGGACGGGCAGTAGGCGTAGTGCACGGTCGGGCGGTACGCGGCGTTTCCGTCGTCGCCCCACACGGTGAGGTGATCGCTGATGGTCAGGGCCTCGCCGTGACGAACGATCATCCCGCGGATCTCACCGGCGGGCACCCACGAGCGAACCCACGTCTCCATTCCCGGGCGGGCGATGCAGATCTGGTTGCACGGGCCGAAACCGGTGTGCACGTACGCGTTCGGAGGCAACCGCTTCTCGTGCGTTCCCCAGCCGAGCTCGGCTGGTGCGATGCCCTCCTCGTAAAACCCGTCGACGGACCAGGTGTTGACGAACTCGTCGACCTGCTTGGGCACATCGGTGATCTGCGTGTCGCGCTCGGAGATGTGGATGACTTTCGTGCCGGTCAGCATCGCCAGCGTGGCGTAGTGCTCGGTTGCGAGGGCCTGCTCCATCGCCGGAACGTCGCCGGCAAGGCCGTCGTGCAGCATGCGGGCAGCGATCTCGGTCAGGGCCTGCTTGGTGAAGTGGCTGACCAGGCCGGGGTTTGCCCCGTGCTCCACGACCGCCGTCGCGCCGTTGTTGTCGCCCCAGCCGGCAATCATCCTGCGCAGGTCCATGTGACGCACGTAGAGCGTGCGATCGAGCGGATGCGTCGACGCCATGTCGTCGTACGGGTCCCACACCTCGACGCTGGTGTTGAGATAGCGCACGCCGTGGTCGCGACACCATTGCAGGATCGTCGGGTTGTCGATGTTCCAGGCCAGGTCGAGGAGAAGATCTCCTGGGCCGACCCGCGCCGTCAGGAACTCGTCGATGTTGTCAGGGGTGACCTGATCTTGCTGGTACGTCGCACCCTTGGCGATCGAGTCGGCAACGCGGGCGCGGTTGTCGAGCACATCGACGATGGTGATGCGCCGCGGATCGATCGCCAGATCGCGGAGCAGCAACGGCACCGTGCATTGGGCCACCGAGCCGCAACCCAGCACCAGCACGCGCTCGGGGCGCATGGTTATTCGGCGTACTCCGGGGTCATCGTCGCCAGCTCGAAGTCGAGCGTGGCAGCTTCAGCTGAGACCAGCAGTGACTGCCAGTCGTATGCGATTCCCTTGCGGCCGGACGTCATTGTCTCGTCGAATGATTCCATGACTTGCGCCTCCTCGAGACGTGTTGGGGGTGAGATCGGTTCCTTTCTGGCCGGGCTGTCCGGCACAGGCTGTGGGACGCTAACGGCGTCGAACGCGCACGACTACTGTTTGATTCATCAGGCGGTTTTTCTGCCGGTTCGGTCAGTGCGACTGACTGTCGGCGCAGCGGGGTGCGCTGCGCCGGTGAACGTCCTTGGCGCCCAGATCGCCGGCTTTGTGAGCCGTCCCACCAACCGTCGCCGTCGATCTGGTCGGGCGCGATTTCGGTAGTGGACGTACCGAAATCGAACCCGTTGAGCCTGGTCGGGCGAGGTGTGAGTACTGGGACTACCGAAATCGCGCCCGACCGATCTCCGGACGGAGGCGGCCGCACAGAACGGCGCAACCGCACTGCCGAACATCACGCCGGACGTGATCGCTGGCAGGGCGATCGCCGCGGCTCGGAAGGTCTGGCTAGTTGACCTGCTTGGTCTTGCCGTCCCAATAGGGCTCGCGCAGCTTGAACTTCTGCAGCTTGCCGGTCGCCGTGCGCGCCAGCGAGTCGCGGAACTCGATCACCTTCGGGCACTTGTAGCCGGCCAACTTGGTGCGGGTGTACGTGATCAGGTCGGTGCTACTCAATGACGAGCCTTCGGAAGTGACCACGAGTGCCATCACCATCTCCCCCCACTTCTCGTCCGGAACACCGATCACCGCGACTTCGGAGACCTCGGGATGGCTGAAGATCGCGTCCTCGACCTCGATCGAGCTGACGTTCTCGCCGCCGGAGATGATCACGTCCTTCTTGCGATCGCTGATGGTGACGTAGTTCTCTGAATCGAGGTGCCCGCCGTCGCCCGAGCGGAACCAGGCCGGGCCTTGCTGGTCATCGTCGGCCGGGCGGATCGCGTCCGCTGTCGCATCGGGCTGGCTCCAGTAGCCGGCCATGATGTGGTTCCCGCGCGCCAGCACCTCGCCGTCGGGCGAGATGCGCACTTCGACGCCCAGCGCCGGGGCGCCGGCACGGCTGAGCTTGGCGGCGCGATCGGCGGGGGAGAGTGCATCGAACTCGGCGCGCTTGCGATTCATGGTCAGCAGCGGCGTGGTCTCGGTCAGGCCGTAGATCTGGATGAACTCCCAGCCGAGCTCGGTCTCGATGCGCTCGATCGTGCGCGTGGGCGGCGGTGCGCCGGCGATCACCATTCGCACTCGTCCGGTTCCCGGGATCGGTCCGTCCCATGTCGACGCGGCATCGAGGATGGCGTTGGCCACCGCAGGTGCGCCGCACATCACGGTCACACCGTGCTGATCGACTCGCCGGAGGATCTCGGCGCCGTCGATCTTGCGGATGATCACGTGCTTGGCGCCCATCCCGGTCACGGCGTACAGCACACCCCACCCGTTGCAGTGGAACTGCGGCAGCGTGTGCAGGTAGACGTCGCGGTCGTTGATGCCCAAGTGCCATCCGAAGGTCGCTGCGTTCAACCAGATGTTGCGATGGGTCAGTTGCACGCCCTTTGGTCGCGCCGTGGTGCCGCTGGTGTAGTTGATGGTCGCGGTGGCGTCCTCGTCGTACGCCCACGGAAGGGGCTCGTCGTGTTCGGCCGGGGCGTCGTGCTCGGATCCGATCAGATACTTGTGCTCGCACTCGACGTCGGTCATTGCTTCCTCGAGCTCCGGATCCACCATCAGGATGCGGGCACCGGAGTGGGCGACGATGTACTTGACTTCTTCGGCGACGAGCCGGAAGTTGATCGGCACCAGCACCCGGCCGCTTCCGCTGACGCCGAACAGCGCAGTCAACAGGCGCGCCGAGTTGTGGCTGACGATCGCCACCCGCTCGCCGACGCCGATCCCCAGGGCATCGAGTGCAGCCGCCTGGGCGCGGGCGCGCCTCGCCATTTCGGCGTAGGTGATGGTTCCCCATGACTCGGCAGGCTGCATCGGCTCGTCGATGATGGCATCGCGATCCGGGTAGATCAGCTCGGCACGGCGGAGGAAGTCGTTGACGGTGAGTGCGACCTTCATGCTCAGGAATTGTTGCCCTTCGCGCCCCCCGCCGCACCATCGTGCGGTGAGCTCACTGCCGCTCGCGGTGGGTCCGAGGAAGGCGCCACCCATCGCGCAACCTGGTGCTGGGCGGCGGTACCCTCCATGCTCGACATGTCTGAACATTCCCGCCCACCTGGGGCACCGCGGCGTCGTCGCCGCAAACCCACACCGAACCCAGCCCGCACACCACTCGAAGCCTCGACCATCACGATCGATCCCGACGCGTACATCCCGACAGCGTTCATCGACATCGGGGTGCCGACCGAAGTCGACATGGGTCTCGCCGCAGCGGGGTTCACCGCGCCGTTCGCGATCCAGACCAAGGCGATTCCCGTGGCCCTCACCGGTCGCGACGTCTGTGGCAGGGCCAAGACCGGCTCTGGCAAGACGTTGGCGTTTGGCGTGCCCATGCTCGCCCGGTTGTCGGGCGAAGCCGACGCCCGCCGGCCGCTCGCGATGGTGCTGGTGCCGACTCGCGAGTTGGCGTTGCAGGTTGCCGAGGTGCTCGCGCCCGTGGCCGCCGGTTGCAATCGCACCGTGTTGGCGGTCTACGGCGGTGCATCGCGGCATCAGCAGATCGAAGTGCTGAACCGCGGTGTCGATGTGATCGTGGCGACGCCGCTGCGCCTGATCGATCTGTTGAAGGAGAACGAGCTCGATCTCAACAAGGTCGAGATCGTCGTGCTCGA